>JBEBHT010000494.1:0-2707 GCA_040081135.1 Lacibacter sp.
CGTCAGCTCCGTTTAGGAACAATTGATGTGCTGGTGGGTGTAAACTTATTGCGTGAAGGATTGGATCTGCCTGAGGTTTCTTTAGTTGCAATTTTAGATGCCGACAAAGAAGGTTTCCTGCGCAATGAAAAAAGTTTAACGCAAACAGCAGGTCGTGCTGCGAGGAATGTTGATGGTCTGGTAATTTTCTATGCAGATAAGATGACGGAAAGTATGCGCCGCACCATTGAAGAAACGAACAGAAGAAGAGAAAAGCAAATTGAGTTTAATATCAAGCATGGCATTACACCTAAAACAATCATCAAGAGTGTTGAGCAGGTGATGCAGCAAACTTCTGTGTTGGATATCAAAGGATACGACACCTCGAAACCATATGCTATGGCTCCCGATGGTGAGTTAGTGAGTGCAGCTGCTGAAGAGCAGGAACTGTACCAAAGCATTCCACAGGTGGAGAAAGCCATTGCCCAAACCAAAAAGCAAATGGAAAAAGCCGCCCGTGATCTTGATTTCATGGAAGCAGCAAGGTTGAGAGATGAGATGTTCAGGATGCAAAAAGAGCTGGAAGAGATGAAGAAATAAATTATCGCAGAATTGGTATAGGCTGATCATTGCAGTAAGCTTATCTTAACGGCATGAAAGCTGTTGTGTTATCCGTATTTGTTTTTCTTTTTGTACATACTTCATTTGCACAGGAACCGAGATTGGTTTTGCCGGTAGGGCATACTGGTCATGTTGATTTTGCTGCTTTCAGTCCCGATGGAAAGAAAGTGATCACATCATCATCAGATGGAACTGCTAAAACCTGGGATGTATCTACAGGGCTTCTCTTGCAAAATCTAAATGAACACCGGCTTGCAATTACCACAGCTTCATTTAGTCCTGACGGTAGTAAAATAGTAACCGCTTCACGTGATAGCAGCGCAATTCTTTGGGATGCAAAAAATGGGCAGGTACTTATAAAATTTCATGAGCATACAGGGGGAATTAATACAGCTTTCTTTTCACCCGATGGAAGAACTGTCATTACAGCATCAGAAGACCAAACTGTAAGAATATGGAATGCTCTTAACGGGAAACAGATACATCTTCTTAGTGGCTTTAAATATTCAGTTGACGGCTATTTTTCTTTTGATGGGAAGTTACTGCTAACAATGGCTCATGAAGATGTTTTCAGAACCAATACAAAAGTTTCACATATTGTGCAGGTCTGGAATGTAAAAAAAGGCAGAATGACAGCAGAACTCAAAGGCCACACAGAAACGGTGAATACAGCAAAGTTTTCACCGGATAATACAAAAATTGTAACAGCTTCAATAGATAAAACCATAAAAATATGGGATTCAAAAAATGGGGAGCTGCTGATTGATATTAAATTAAACAGCATAGCACATAGTGCTGATTTTTCTCCTGATGGAAATTACATTTCTTTATCTGAAAATTACAGTGTGGCAATCTATGATTCTAATACAGGGAAATTAGTAAAACGGCTCAACAATGGAGGTGTGATTATTGCTGACAAAGTTTACTTTTCACCTGACGGGCAAAAAATCCTGACTTTAAGTAAAGATAAAACAGCCCAGTTATGGGATGTTAACACAGGAAAACTTTTATATGTATTAAAAGGACATACGGACTGGATAAGATTTGCGCAATTTTCAACAGACAGTAAATCAATTCTTACTTCTTCATGGGATAATACAGCAAAAATCTGGGATGTTGCAAACGGTTCATTACTGGTTAGTTTATCAGGCGGCTCAAGGACTGTAAATTTTGCCTCTTATTCAAGGGATGGCAGATGGATTTTTATTTCCGCATCCGATAAAACGGTTAAAATCTGGGATACAGAAACAGCCAGAGTTAAGTTCTCCTTGAGTGGTCATCTATATGACATTATTGATTTGAATATTTCACCTGATAATACGAAAGTAGTCACAACTTCAGCAGATAATACAGCAAGGGTTTGGGATGTAGAAACAGGAAAACTTTTATATAATCTTGTGGGACATAGTTCGTCTGTATATAGTGTCAAATTTTCTTACAACGGTAAAATGATAGTTACTGCTTCGTCAGACAATACAGCAATTGTTTGGGATGCTTTAAACGGAAAAATACTGACAAAACTTATCGGCCACAAAAAGCCTGTAAGAAGTGCCGAATTTTCTCCAAATGATTACCTGGTTGTAACATCGTCATATGACAGTACTGCAATCGTATGGGAAGTAAAAACCGGAAAGATTATTAAAACATTTAAAGGGCATAAATCTCAAGTATATAAAGCGATGTTTTTCCCCGATGGCAAACGGATTTTGTCTGCATCAGATGATCAAACAACAAAAGTCTGGAATATTGAAAATGGAAATATTACTGCAGATTTGAGTTGGCCCTGGGGTAAAATAGAATCTGTTATTTCATCTGATGGTACAAAGGTCATTACCGCTACCAGCTGGACACCTAAAGTAAGTATATGGGGGAGTAATGGCGGAAATTTACAGTTTGCATTAAATGGTCACAATAGCGGTATCAGGGGTCTTCGTATTTCTCCGAAGGGAAACAGAGTTGTATCAACTTCCATAGATAATACAGCATTTATATGGGATATCGAAACAGGGAAAGAAAAAGCAAGACTTGTTGGTCATAATAATTGGGTCATGTCAGGTGATTTTTCAACACGCCGGGATCATACATTAACTGCATCAAAGGATAATAC
>JBEBHT010000096.1:0-11813 GCA_040081135.1 Lacibacter sp.
CAGGGATGTTATTTATTTCCTGAGCATTATTTTCTTCACCCTCTTTCTCACCGTTCAGCGAATCAGCCGCAAAAAGTAGAATCCTCCATGAAAAAAATATTGGCAACAAAATACGGGTGGATTATTTTACTGGCAGCATTGATAGCTGTAAATATGCTGGCAGGTTTATTTAAGTTCCGGCTTGATCTTACTGCTGAACAGCGCTATTCACTTTCTCAGCAAACAAAAAAATTGCTTCGAAATATCGACAGCACCATTACCATTGATGTATTTCTGAAAGGCGATTTCCGTTCATCGTTCCGCAAATTGAAAAACAGTACGGATGATCTGCTGGTTGAAATGAAAGAATACAGCAGCAATAATTTAGTCATCAATTATAAAACGGTTGAAGAACTGTTTGATGAAGATGCCAAAGCAAATATGCTGAGCAATGTTCTGAATCAACTGAAATATAGTGGTGTGAATATTGACAGCATCCGACAAACAAGACCCAACTTTAATGAAGAACTCACGCAACAGATTATTTCAGATTCATTAAAGGTGCTGGGCATCATGCCTTATACACTGGAAGTACAGGAAAAAGAAGAATCAAAAACTCAGCGTGTCATCTACCCTTCTGCGGTTGTTCATTATGGCAGTAAAGTAATTCCTGTCGATTTACTCAGCGGTAAAACAGAATACAGCCGTGATCCATTAACAGGCAGACTGGCTACTGATGAAGCTAAAAGTATCAGCAATGCAGAAGCCTTACTCGAATTCAAATTTGCAAATGCCATTGAAAAAATTCAGCGCAAACAAAAACCGCTCATTGGTTATTTAACAGGCAATGGTGAACCTACCGGTCCTGAAACCTTCGACCTTGTGCAAACAATGGATGCTGATTATACATTGCAGATTATTGATCCTAATGAATCACCCATTATACCAAAAGAATTTGCAGCCATCCTTGTTGTAAAACCGGCAAAAGCTTTTTCTGATTCTGCAAAAATGAAAATTGACCAGTACATTATGCAGGGCGGAAAAGTGATTTGGTTTCTTGATATATTAAATGCAGAAAAAGACAGTCTTGCTTTTACTGCACAAACATTAGCATATGATCGTGGCCTGGAACTGGATGATCTGCTATTCAAATATGGTATCCGCATTAACAGGGATCTGCTGCAGGACCAGCAATGCGATTTAAGCAAGCTTGTTGTAGGTAACGCAGGTGGTCAGCCTCAACTGGCTGATGTTCCTTTTAATTACTATCCGTTACTTGTTGTCACAAACAATCATCCTATCACCAAAAATCTTGAACCGGTATTAAGTCTGTTCACCAATACACTTGATACTGTAAAAGCAGAAGGCATTACAAAAACGGTAATATTATCATCAAGTGAAAATGCGAAAGTGGTTAGTACACCTGCCATTATCAGCTTACAGGAATTGAAAACAATTGAAAATATTCAGTTGTATAATAAGAAAAATTTACCTGTAGGTATTTTGCTCAGTGGAAAGTTTACCAGTCTTTATGCCAACCGTGCTTCGGCTGAAATGCGGCAGTTCTTTACAGCTAACTATGGTTCTTTCAAAACAGAAAACAGTGAACCAACACAGCAGATCATTGTAGGTGATGGTGATATTGTACTGAACAGTTACACACAGAAAGAGCCATTTCCTATGGGTTACAGCCGTGTGCAGGAGCGCAGTTTCGCCAATAAAAACTTCCTGCAGAATACTTTACAATTTATGACAGGCAATGCAGGCATTGTGGAATTACGGAATAAAGATGTATCACTTCGATTACTCAATCCGCAAAAAGTAAATGAACAACGCCTCTTATGGCAGATCATTAATATTGCAATACCCGTTCTTCTTGTCATTCTCATTGGCATTATTTATCTGCAATGGAGAAAACGGAAATACAGCAAAACAAAATAAACAGATTCACTGTTACAAACAAGGAACTTCATTATGACCCATACGCAGCTTACATACCTGGTTTTTGGAATTATTTTAATTATTGCGCTTGTGTTTGATCTTGGCCTGTTGAGTAAAAAATCAAAAGAACTTACAACCAGACAGGCATTGTATCAAACCATTTTCTGGGTATTACTCGCCTTAGGATTTGGTGGTTTTGTATGGTTCGAAGATGGAAAGCAGGCAGCTTTGGAATATGTAAGTGCCTACTTAATGGAGTGGAGCCTCAGCATTGATAATATTTTTGTGTTTGTACTCATCTTCAGTTTTTTTCGTGTGAGAGAGCCTTATATTCCCAGGGTACTGTTGATTGGGGTGTTAATGGCTATTGTATTCCGTGTAATTTTCATTACACTTGGTGTTGAACTGGTAAACCGGGTGCATTGGGTACTGTATATTTTTGGGGCATTTTTATTGTACACAGGTTATAAAATGTTTACAAGCACACAGGAAGAAGAGTATGATCCGAAAGACAGTGCCGTATTCAAATTCCTGAAAAAAATTCTGCCGATTACGATGAATGATGGCAATGGTCATTACCGAATTAAAGAACACGGCAGGGTTGTGTACACTTCTTTATTTGTAGTAGTGGTAATGCTGGCTACAACAGATATTGTATTTGCACTGGACTCAATCCCTGCTGTATTGGGCATTGTTGACCGTAACAGCAACTATGCTTCATTGGTGATTTATACATCCAACGTTTTTGCCGTACTCGGTTTACGTTCGCTCTTCTTTTTGTTAAGGGGGGCGGTAAGTAAGTTTGATTTTCTGCAACAGGGAATTGCCATCGTTTTAATTTTTATCGGTATTAAAATGCTGGCTGAAAAATGGATCAACGAACTACTGGGCAAAACCTCCCAGGTAATTATTTCGCTGGTGGTAATTGTTGTGTGTATTGGCGGCTCCATCCTCTACTCAATTAATCACAAGAAAAAAGGCACGCCGCCTGATATGCCGAAATAGTTTGCATCTTTGTTATTATGACGCTGTACAGCACCGATCGTATCGTTAACATTCTCCATGCTCTGTATTTGCAAAAAGCCAATACAACAGATACTATTGAACATTTGCAGATCGACAGCCGCCGCATTATTCATCCTAAAACAACTTTGTTTTTTGCTTTACAAACAGCAAGAAGGGATGGTCACGATTTTATTAAAGAATGTTACAGTAAGGGAATCAGAAATTTTGTTGTACAGAAAAAAATCGACACAACAGATTTTACAGATGCCAATTTTATACTGGTTGACGATACACTCAAAGCACTACAGCAGTTAGCAGCTTATCACCGTCAGCAATTCAACATACCCGTTATTGGCATTACCGGCAGCAATGGAAAAACCATTGTGAAAGAATGGCTGAATCAATTATTATCTGATCACTATAATATCGTTCGAAGTCCAAAAAGTTATAACTCACAGGTAGGTGTTCCGCTAAGTGTGTGGCATATGAAAGCAGAACATACACTTGGAATTTTTGAAGCGGGTATTTCACAGGCTGGCGAAATGGCAAAGCTGCAAGCGATTATTCAACCAACAATTGGTGTGCTGACAAATATTGGTGAAGCGCATAATGATGGCTTTGCAGATAAGCAGCAGAAGTTAATTGAAAAACTAAAACTGTTTTCAGCGGCAGGTACAATTATCTGCTCAACTGAAAAATTAAGCGGACTGCAGTTCTCATCAGCAAATCTGTTTAGTTGGGGAAATGAAAAGAAGAATGATCTTATAATAACCTCCATTAACAAACAGATTGCATCAACGGATATTTGTTTTACACAAAAAAATACCGAAGAGTGCATTTCCATTCCATTTACAGATGATGCATCCATTGAAAATGCCATCACATGTTTATCTGTTTGTATTTACCTTAAACTTCCTGTCGCTCAGTTAAAGGAAAAATTCCTGCAACTGCGTCCTGTCAGTTTACGGTTAGAATTAAAGAGTGGTATTCACAATACAACCATCATCAACGACAGTTACAGTGCCGATCTCAGTTCCTTTGCAATTGCTCTGAATATGTTGCAACAACAAAGGCAGCATCAAAACAGAACACTCATTCTTTCCGATTTTCCTTTAGCGGCAGAACAGGAAAAAGAAACCTATACTTCTATTGCAAAGCTCATTCAAAGTCATGCTGTAACAAGGCTGATTACTGTTGGCGAAAAATCAAAGCATTACTTAACTGAACTAATTCCTTCAACTGTTCAAATACAAAGCTTTTCATCAACATTTGAATTGATGGAGCATTTACCATTGATCAACTTTCATAATGAAAGCATCCTTATCAAAGGGGCAAGGGTATTTGAGCTGGATAAGATTGCTCTGCTGCTTGAACAGAAAACACATCAAACAGTTCTTGAAATTAACCTTACTGCAATTGCAAGAAATATCAAAGAATACCAAAAACTGCTGAAGCCATCTACAAAGATCATGGCCATGGTAAAAGCATTTTCTTATGGCAGTGGCAGTTATGAGATAGCCAATCTGTTACACTTTTTGAAAGCTGATTATTTAGCGGTTGCTTTTACAGATGAAGGTATTGATTTACGTAAAGCAGGTATTACTCTGCCTATCATGGTGATGAATCCTGAGCCTGTTACGTTTGATGCTTTAACTGAACATAATCTTGAGCCTGAACTCTTTTCATTTTCAATTCTTCATGCTTTTGAAGAATATCTTGAAAAAGAAGCCATCACCGATTACCCTGTTCATATCAAGATTGATACTGGCATGCACCGTCTTGGTTTTATGCAGCATGAACTGCCTCTTCTTTGCGAAGAGCTGAAAAAGAAAAAATATTTTACGATACAATCTGTTTTCAGTCATCTTGCCGCAAGTGAAGATGAAAACGAAGATGCATTTACCCTTGAGCAATCGAAACAGTTTGAAGAAGCCTGCACATATATTCAATCGCAGATCAACTATTCCTTCATCAAACACCTCGATAATTCAAACGGCACATTGCGTCATCCACAGTTGCAATACGATATGGTGAGGCTGGGCATTGGTATGTATGGCATTAGCCCATCAATCAGTAAACTTCAATTGGAAGAAGCTTTGAGCTTAAAAACAACCATTGCACAGATCAAACAATTACAACCCGGAGATACAGTTGGTTACAACCGGAGAGGCATTATCAACAAGCCATCAACCATTGCAACAGTTCGTATTGGCTATGCGGATGGATATCCCCGCAATCTCAGCAATGGCAAAGCTTATATGTTGATTAACGGACAAAAAGCGCCGGTTATCGGCACCATTTGTATGGACATGACCATGCTGGACATAACAACTATTGCTGATGCAAAAGAAGGTGATGAAGTAACCGTTTTTGGCAGGGAATTATCAGTAAACCTGCTTTCACAATGGAGCCAAACCATCACATACGAGATCATGACAGGCATCAGCCAAAGGGTAAAAAGAGTGTATTACGAAGAATAAGTTAAGGCCAAACCTCCTTGCTTTCAACTCCCTATCTTTGCCCCTAAAATTTCAGACTGTGAAGATTCGACATGTAATATTTATTATTCTCATTATTTTATTTGCTGACCAAGCACTGAAGATCTGGGTGAAAACGCATATGCTGTACCAAGATGAAAAATTCATGGCTGGCAGGTGGTTCCGGTTATACTTTATTGAAAATGCGGGCATGGCCTACGGCTGGAAATTAGGGAAAAGCGAGTGGGCAAAGATGGCCTTAACACTTTTCCGTTTGGGAGCAGTCATTTTTGGAAGCTGGTATCTGGTAAAAATCATAAAAGAAAAATATCATACGGGTTTTATCATTTGTGCCTCCTTAATTTTTGCCGGTGCACTGGGAAATCTGATCGACAGCTTATTTTACGGGATGCTCTTTGATAAAGGAATGATTTACGACCTCTCGACCGATTCTTATTTCGGCTATAATGGATTGGCAAAATTTTCTGCGGCAAAAGGTTATGGCTCTTTCCTTCATGGCCATGTTGTTGACATGCTGTATTTCCCGATCATTGAAAATAAAATGATGCCGAACTGGGTTCCATTTATAGGAGGCAAACCCTTTACTTTTTTCCAGGCAATCTTTAATATCGCCGATGCTTCTATTTCAACCGGTGTGATTACAATTTTATTATTCCAGAAACGTTTTTTCAGGCATCGCAAAGAACAGGAAACAACTCATACAATAGAAACCAACACCGAAGTTTCAGATGATGCCCAGGTGATGTAACCATTTATTCAACTTTAATGAAAAGAATCACACCCTTCCTTTTTCTGTTACTTACACTCAATGCATGCCGCAAAGAAAAAAGTATTGAGTCGGGCGATAAGAACCCAATTTTTATCGGCAGCAATTGCAGAATCAGCCAGGTGCTGAGTGTTGACTCATTAACCGGTATTGGCTTCGATGCACACAATGCTTTCTTTGATGCTGCTGGCAAACCAACAGGTACAGAACTCTACGACAGTCTTTCAAACTCAATATATTTTGGATCTCTTTTTACTTACAGTGCTGATACTGCCTTTGTGAATAGCGGAGAATATTTTGTGAATGATGCAGCAACAGGAAGAGTGAAAGAGTTTAAGGGTTTGATTGATCCCTCCGATCCGTTATCTGACACAGTTCAGATTATATTCAGTTATGATGCCTCAGGCTATCTGCTTAAAAAGGATTATTACTTTTTTGGCATGGCTGTTCCTCTTCTCCGGTCAACCTATAGTTACAACAGCGGCAACCTAACCCGTGCCTTACTTGAATATGTGTTCCCAACAACTGAAGTATTTCTTGATGCTGCTGTTGAATATAACAGCTCTCAACCCGCAAATGGAATGATGTATGTTTTCCCTGATGGTTTTTATATTGCCCAGTATAACCTTTCATTCAATTTTGGTAAACGACCGGTTCATACGCTGAAAAAAGTTACTACTAAACTTTACAGTTCAGGTATATTAACAGATTCACTTGTTACCAATTATTCGAATTATAAATTATCACGTGATAATTATGTGCTGGAATTATTTGCAGCAGGTGATTTCCAGGATGGGATGGGCATTATTGACGGGCGAACGAAATTCAGTTACTCTTGTAAATAATTGTTACAATAAAAAACGCCGCAGAATTACTGCGGCGTTTTTTATTTAGTGCTTTTGGATTAGTTTATTCACAACCCCTTCTTTCGATACTACTCTCAGGAGATAGTTACCTTTCTGAATTGCAGAGGGAGTTTCAAAATTCATTGCATTGATTCCTTTATTTACATTCATTTTTGTTTGATAAATTATTTTTCCGGCAGCGTCCAGCAAATTCACTTCAATCACTTCATTTTGAGGAACTGTAATCTGGAAACTGATTTTTGCATTAAACGGATTAACCAGGTTTGTCAATTCAAAACGATTACTGAGATCCCCTGTTACCGAAAGTATATTACTGTATTTCTTATTTTGTGCTGAAACCAATTGAAGCCTGTAATACACTTTTCCTGTAACCGGATTTGAATCTGTAAACGTATAGTTCTGTGCATCGTTACCGCCTTTTGCTGTAACCGTTCCTATTTTTACAAAATTCTTGCCATCTGCACTTCTCTCAACATCATACTTCTGGAGGTCCTGTTCCTGTTTGGATTGCCACTTGAGTTCAGTATAACCATTCTTTAATTGTGCATTGAACTGGAGCAGTTCAACAGGTAACACAACACAGCCGCCATCTACTGTAATAGTTATTACATCTACTGTATTATAAACCGAACAGCTGCTTGACGAAAGGTTTGCAAGAGATGTTGCTGTTTTAATCCGGTACATATAGCCATTGGTTATTGCTGTTGCAATAATTGGCGGATATGCAACTGTATCAAGATAACTTGTGCCATCGAATGTGTAGGTATAAGATTGAACTCCGGGAAGTTCAGGAGCGGCATGCCAGCTTCCCCCCCCATCAGTACTTCTCTCCCATTGATACAAACCATAATTATTATAGAATGTATTTACAATAACACTCATATCAATTTGCCCGTTCGTACAATAAGTAGGTGTATTACTGGGACGCATTGCTAATGATGGCAAACAGGTTGCAAGACCCACATCATCAAATGCCCAGTCATTACCACCACCACCAGGAGCGTTATTCCTGATCGTAAGATTAACACTTGTTTGTGCAGGACCTGTTTTAAACAGGAATCCTTTTTTAACCCAGCGTCTGTCATACTCAATACTTCCACTTGTATAATAATCAACTCCGTCAATTGTGTATGTAACATCAGGACTAACACCTGCACTGTCATTTAAGGTTTTTGATCCAAGATATGATTTGAACAAGGCAGCTCCACTACCTGTTGGAGTTCTTCCTGTTGAATCACTGCTGCAGGCAGCACAAATATTTTTAAACCAGGCAGAAAATTCGTAGTAAGTGTCGCCGCACAATCCAGTAATATTTCTCTGCACCGCTGTATTGATTCCATAAGCAGCATTTACAACTGCCATATAGCCACCATTGGTCCCGTAAGGAACAGCAAAATTTCCTGAATCCACATCAGCTGCGCCCGTATGATCTCCAATAATATCCCAAACACCAAAAACACGGCGGACTGCGTCAGGTATGCCTACATATTTATTTGTACTTAGATCTGCACTTGTATTGTTAACTACAGAAAACAATCCATCACCCGGATTACCTGTTGCAAAAGGAGACCATAGATAATCAGGCGCCAGTAATAATTGAGTACTGTCATGTCTTGTAGTACCGCTGCCGAAATCACCATTGGAATAAGCATTGATACCTACAGAAGTCTGGCACAATGTATTTTCGTCTGATACATAAACTGAATATCTTGGAAAGGATGCAATAGTTTGAGGCACTCCAATATCATCTGGATTGCTGGTTGTTTTGTATCTGAATTCCCCGTTACTGGTTGTAAAAATGGTACCTGTTGCTGCCGTTACAGTTGCCTGGTATCTCACAACAATCAGGCAGAAACTTCCAAACTGGCTGGGCCTGCCCCTCGGGCTGATTTTCCCCCCACCTGCAGATGCATAAGTAATAGGAGTTACAGCAGGCGAGCATTCATAAACAAATTGCCTGTTAGCTGCAGCAGCCCCTGCATCCTTATTCAAACTTCCTACATTCACTCTTATAACTCCTCCATTATATACTGCTTCATCATCTCCCGATGCATCTGTTAAATTAGTAAGTCCTGTTATTCCAGATTCGTAAGTCATCCCTTCATTTGTTGAAAAACGAATTGAATTGGCAATATAAGAAAGCCCTGCAGGGATTGTATCATGAAAAGTGGTGTTGTAAATACTGCCTGTTGCTGACCAGTCACCAACAGCAATTACATTCCTGAATTCAAGAACGTCACCAATCTGAACAACTCCACCATTTGGTCTTGTTATATTCGTATAGCTTTTCCCGGTTTGTATTTTTGCTGCAGCTACTGCTGTTGTAGTTACGCAAATATTAAAACCACCGTTCGTAGAAATTGCAGCACCTGCGGTAGGATAGATAACCCTTACATAATAAGTTGTTCCGACTGAATAATCTGTAAAGTTATAATTAAAATTTCCTGTTCCTCCACTAACTGCTGAACAGGTTACAACTGATAATCCGCCACAAGCGCCCTTGTAAACAATGATTTGCTTGTTATTGAAGTTAGCCTGAAGGCTTGAAAGAGAAATTGTATGATTTTGACTCGTTGCAGTAAAACTATACCATACATCGTATAAGTTTGCGGCTGTAGCACAACCTACGGGTACCCCACTGCTTATTGTTGCACCAACCATTGTGCCGGGAGTATTTGTACAGGAACCTCCTGGTGTTAAACTGATTGCACTGCTGCAATCATCATTATATTCATACCAACTCATCCTTGATCTTAGCGTACTAACAGCAGAAGTTTGTGTTAGAGTTACGGTACCAGTTGCCCCCGCCGTTGCACGGATATTATAAACAGCAGCTTGAGTTTGTCCAGTTACAGTATTTATATTCTGATTAGTTAAATTGGCATTAACCCAACCTGCTGCAGGTGTAAGGGCCCATGTATTTGTTGATCGATTGGCAACAAACCCCATTGTTACTGTGCGAGGGAGTGTTGTGGTTGCTGAAGCAATTGTTTGTGCTGCTGTAGCGGTATTTGCATTAAGCTGTACAACATTTACACCCCATAAACTACTTGGTGAACTTGGTCTGTAAACATACATAATTGCTGTTAAACCAAGTACACCAGGCCCTGATACCACCGGATTTAAAGTCCAAGTCCCATTGAATCGACACCAGGAAATAAAAATACTTTGGTTAGCTCCCCCGGTTGTATATACGGTCCCTGAATTCCATGTTTGTCCACCTGTTACACTTATTGAAAGTGCTGCCGAACTTGCAGCATACTGTCCGTAGATTATCACCAGGTCTCCAGCTTGCATTAATGCTGGAGGCACCAAAATTGCCGTTGGGCCAGGCTGTGCTCCACCATCAGCAGGTGTACTGGATACGCCAAAAAAGGTTTGTGCATACGATGATGTTATGCTGATCAAAAAAAGGTAAAGCGTAACGAAAAAAACTTTCCAGTTTTTTACATACGGGTACAGGTATACAGTTCTTGGTGGTATTGTTGGTTTCATGCTATTGGATAATAGCATGCAAGTAACTCATTTTTTCATGTATACACAATAAGCGTTAACCCTTAATCTTTCTGTATTTTTATCAAATATTGTATCGTAAAACTACCTGTGTTTTTACGATTAGAAAATGATTTCCATTTCTACTTACAATTTCTGCAGAACCTTATTGATTATTCCGTAAGATGATTTTACCTGCAGTATATAAGCTCCAGTTTGGATATTATTGATGCCGGGAAGAACAATTGTACTGCTTCCTTTTAATACATTAATTTTTTCCCTTTTCACCAGGCGTCCAGTCATATCTTTTAACTGCCATTCTATCTGTTCATTTTGAGGCATTGCTATTGTAAAACTGATTTTTGAATCAAACGGATTGATCACTGAACTGATCATAAAACTCTGTTTTTCTTCCTGTTCAATTACAACAATACTGCTGATCTTTTCTGTTCCATCCAGAGCAGTCAGTCTTACCCGGTAGTACTTTCTGCTGCTGATAAACTCAGGATCAGCAAATGAATAGTTTTGCCATACTGAAGTTGTTCCATCTATTCTTCCAATCGTTAAAAAAGAAATGCCGTCATCACTTCTTTCAATATCAAACCGGTAGTTGCCTTTTTCAGCAATTGCTTTCCATTGCAGGTTTGTTTTTTTATTCATTACCCTTGCCCTGAAATCTTCAATGCCTATACTTAAATTATGACAGGTATCAAGAACTCCTAATGTAATCATATCAACACTGTTATAAACAGCGCATGCGCCTGATGAAAGATTTGTAATTGTGGTTGCCACCCTCACCCTGTACTTATAACCATTGTAAGATGTGTCTGCAATAAAGGATGGCAGGTAAACAGTATCCCTGTATTCGCCGGAAAAATTGGTAAAGCTGAATGTTTGAATGCCGGGCAACTCAGGAGCAGGTATCCAGTTTGTACCACCATCAGTACTTCTTTCCCATTGATAATATGTATAGTTATCAAAGTAAGTAGAAACGGCTACTGAAATATCTGCCTGGTTATTTAAACAATAGGTTGGTGTGTTGGTAGGCCACATTTCAAGTGCAGGTAAACAGGTTGCAAATGCAATATCATCCATAGCCCAGTCATTACCACCACCACCCGGGGCATTATTTTTAATAGAGATTGTCAGTGATGTTTGTCCAGCTCCTGTTTTAAACACAAACCCTTTTTTCACCCACTCTCCCCAGGTATTTGCATAATCAATATTACCTGATGTATAGTAATCAACGCCATTGATCTGAAATGT
>JBEBHT010000495.1:0-2705 GCA_040081135.1 Lacibacter sp.
GTACAGCTGAATGCAGCAAAAACATTTTCAATGTAAAAAGGCCGCTGTTCAGGCGGCCTTTTGTATGCTCTTATTGTTTTATTTTTTCTTCAAGTTCATTTACCTTTTCCTTTAACTTATCACCTGCTTTCTTCACATCTTTTTTAACCGGTTCAATCACTTTTTTCTGGATGGTATCTCCCAACCTGTTTCCTTTGCTCTGCAGCGTATCCACAAGTTCATTTGCTTTTTCCTGTGCTTTATCTACAGCACTGGTTGTATCAGCAGCTTCTGCAGCTTCTGAAGATTCTACTTTTTGGTTATCCGTTTTATTTTCTGCTTCGTTATTGCAGGCAATAAAGAAAGAGGCTAAGAGCAGGATGATGAATATTTTTTTCATTTGGTATTTTTTTGAACTGTGAAATTAGTAATCACCGGAAATAAATCAGGATACAGTTGTTATTTTTTTCTGAAAAATAAACGCATGGGTGTTCCGGTAAAATCAAATGCCTTGCGCAACTGATTCTCCAGGTAATTCTTATACGGTTGTTTCACATCATCCGGGTGATTACAGAAAAATGCAAAAGAAGGAACCGGTGTTGGTAGCTGTGTTACATATTTAATGCTCACAGGTACACCTCTTACAACCGGCGGATGGAAAGCCTGTAAAGATTTCTGCACTGCTTCATTTAATTCAGAGGTTGCAATTTTCCGTTGCCTGTTATCCACCACCTGTAAGGCAGCTTCAATGGCCTGCATGATTCTTGTTTTTTCTGTTGCAGAAATAAACAGGATGGGAATATCATTAAACGGAAGAAGACGGGTTTTTAACTCTTTTTCATAATCACGGGCTGTATTGGTTTCTTTTACAACAAGATCCCATTTGTTCACCAGCATCACAATCCCCTTTCCTTTCTTTACTGCTAAAGAATAAATATTTAAATCCTGCTGGGAAATTCCTTTCTCTGCATCAATGATCAGCAAACAAACATCTGCTTCATCCAGTGCACGGATGGCACGGATCACTGAATAGAATTCAAGATCTTCATTCACTTTTGTTTTACGCCGTATACCAGCTGTATCAATCAAAATCAAATCTTTATTAAACAGATTATACTTTGTATGAATCGTATCTCTTGTAGTGCCTGCAATATCACTTACAATGGTTCTTTCTTCACCAAGCAACGAATTCAGCAAAGATGATTTACCAACATTCGGCTGACCGATAATGGCAACCTTTGGAATCGTTGATTCAACTTCATCTTCCTGATCAGCAGGAATGAGTTCAGCAATACCATCTAACAATTCACCTGTGCCACTACCCGACATACTGCTGAGGAAAAATATTTTGTCGAAACCCAACGTATAAAATTCACTTGCTTCGAGCAGGCGCTCATGATTATCTACTTTGTTAATCGCCAGGAATACCGGTTTTGTAGAACGGCGCAATACATCTGTCATTGCTTCATCAAGATCAGTAACACCTGTTGCAGCATCGCACATAAACACAACGGCATTCGCTTCATCCAAAGCAATTTTCACTTGTTTGCGGATCTCTGTTTCAAAGATGTCTTTGCTGTCGGGAACAAAACCACCTGTATCAATGATATTAAACGACTTTCCATTCCAGTCAGCCACACCATACTGGCGGTCACGGGTAACCCCGCTTTCATCATCCACAATAGCTTTACGCTCCTGCAATAATCGATTGAAGAATGTACTTTTTCCCACATTGGGTCTGCCCACAATTGCAACGGTAAAACCTGCCATAATAAAATTATAAAGTTGGCGAAGGTACTGAATTAAACAGTAAGAAGACCGGTCTATCTCAATCCGGACGTCCTGGTGCCCCCCTTAATTGTACCCGTATTCCTTTAAAAACATGTCTGAATCACGCCACTTGGGTCTTACTTTCACGAAGAGTTCAAGAAATACTTTTGAATCCACAAACTTCTCAATTTCAACCCTTGCGAGGCTGCCGAGTTTCTTGATCATTTCACCCTTTGTGCCCAGCAAAATACCTTTCTGGCTTTCACGCTGCACAATGATTTCGGCTGAAATCTTAATTAATGAAGTTTTTTGTTCAAAGGCAGTAACAACAACTGTTGTATGATAAGGAATCTCATCGCTGAAGAGATCAAATATTTTTTCACGCACCAGTTCAGCAACAAAAAAACGGGTGCTCAGATCCGTTAGCTGATCCTCTTCAAAAAATGGCTCACCTTCAGGAAGCAGGTCAAGAATAGGTTTGATAAATGCTTTAATGTTGATGCCCGATAAAGCAGTGATGGTAATTACCTGTTTACAATAAGGTCTTGCTTCAAAAAAAGCCTTCGCTTCTGCCAACTTAGCTGTATCAACCAAGTCAATCTTGTTCAGTACAACAACAGTGGGAACTTTTAACTTCAGCGATGCAAACAGTTCATCATTTTCCTGCCAGTTGTCTTTGATATCAAGTAACAGCAGCGCCACATCAGCATCTTCAAGTGCACTCTTAACACTGCCCATCATTTTTTCCTGCAGCTTATACTTCGGATCAATGATGCCGGGTGTATCAGAAAAAATGATCTGGTATTCCTTGGTTGTAAGAATTCCTTTAATACGATGCCTGGTTGTTTGCACCTTAGGTGAAACAATAGCTAATTTTTCTCCCAACAGGGCATTCAGCAAAGTGCTTTTGCCTGCATTGGGTTTACCAAATATGTTTACAAATCCAACTTTCATAA
>JBEBHT010000496.1:0-2703 GCA_040081135.1 Lacibacter sp.
ATATAAAAAAGAGAGGCGGTTTCTATGAAACCGCCTCTCTTTTTTATTGCTTGCAATTAAAGTATTATGCTTTTGCCATATCAGGAATCACTTCTGATTTATATGCACCTGCGTCAAGCTTTGCTTTTGTTTCTGTGAATGCGTGCAGTGTTTCTTCAATGTCAGCATCTGTATGTGCAGCTGAAGGAATCAACCTGTATATGATATGTCCTTTTGGAATAACAGGATACACAACAATGGAAGCGAAAATGTGATAGTTCTCTCTCAAATCCATCACCATTGCTGTAGCTTCTTCAACACCACCAGTCATGTAAACTGGAGTTACGGGGCTGTCTGTATTGCCAATATCAAATCCTCTTTCTTTTAATCCTGTTTGCAGTTTAATTGCATTGCTCCATAATTTTTCTTTCAGCTCAGGCATTGTCTTCAGCATTTCCAAACGTCTCAAGTTGCCCAATACAATCGGCATTGGTAAGCTCTTGGCAAATATCTGTGAGCGGATATTGTAACGTATATAATCAATGATCACTTTAGGTCCGGCCATGAAAGCACCGATAGAAGCCATTGATTTGGCAAATGTGCTGAAGTAAAGATCAATATCATCCTGGCAACCCTGCTCTTCACCTGCACCTGCACCGGTTTTACCCAATGTTCCAAAACCATGTGCATCATCAACCATTAAACGGAAATCATATTGTTTCTTTAATGCGCCGATTTCTTTCAACTTGCCCTGGTCGCCTGCCATTCCAAACACACCTTCAGTAATCACCAAAATTCCACCTGATCCCTGTTTTTCAAGTAATGCAGTTGCCCTTTGTAATTGTTTCTCACAATCAGCAATATCGTTGTGCTTGTATACATAACGGTGGCCGGGATGTAAACGCAAACCATCAATAATGCATGCATGACTTTCGGCATCATACACAATTACATCATGACGGCCGCAGATGGCATCAATAGCACTCATGATTCCCTGGTAACCGAAGTTCATCAAAATGGCATCTTCTTTATGTTCAAATTCAGCCAGTTCTTTTTCTAATTGTTCATGATGGTTGGAGTTGCCACTCATCATACGTGCACCCATCGGGTAGGCAAGTCCCCATTCTTTTGCAGCTTCAGCATCTATCTTACGTACTTCGGGGTGGTTGGCAAGACCGAGATAATTGTTCAGACTCCACACAATCTTTTCCTTACCACGAAACATCATGCGGCTGCCAATTTCACCTTCCAGTTTAGGGAAAGCAAAATAACCATGCGCTCTTTCTCTGTGCTGGCCAATGGGGCCTGAATTCTTCATCAACTTCTCAAAAATGTCTGCCATATTATGATATTGTTATGGGTTAAAAATTG
Organism: Lacibacter sp.; assembly: GCA_040081135.1. Lineage (GTDB taxonomy): Bacteria > Bacteroidota > Bacteroidia > Chitinophagales > Chitinophagaceae > Lacibacter. Next base: position 1,351 of record JBEBHT010000496.1, read on the forward strand.
CGGCAAAGGTAAGGTTTTGAGCGGTATCATTAAATGATGGAAACTGTTAAGTTCCGCACATAAAAAAGACCATTCTGCACACAGTTCTACCTATATCTTTGCCCTCTAAACCAATTGTATGCGACTCCTTTTTTCAATGCTTCTGTTCCTGCTTGGATTTCAATGCTATGCTCAAAAAACAACCGTTAAGCCATCAAATTCCCTGGTACAAAGACCTAAGCTTGTGGTGGGTATTATGGTCGACCAGATGCGCTGGGATTTTCTTTACAGATATTACGACCGTTATTCTGCAGCCGGAGGTTTTAAACGAATGCTGAATAAGGGTTTCAGTTGCGATAACACACTTATTCCTTATGTTCCAACAATTACCTGTGTAGGTCATTCATGTGTTTACACAGGAAGTGTTCCGGCAATAAATGGCATGACAGGAAACGGCTGGTGGGATTATGAAAAAAATAAATCAATGTATTGTACAGAAGATAAAACGGTGAAGACAGTAGGCAGCAATACAACAGCCGGTGAAATGAGTCCACGCAATATGCTTACCACAACTATTTGTGATGAACTGAAATTAGCTACTAACTTCCGCAGTAAGGTTGTAGGTATTGCAATTAAAGACCGTGGTGGAATTTTACCTGCCGGGCATAGTGCCAATGCTGCATATTGGTATGATGGTGCAAAGGGTAAATGGATAACATCAACTTATTACATGAATGAATTACCAAGGTGGGTTAACAGCTTTAATGATAGAAACGTTGTTGATGCTTTTTATGAAAAGGGATGGAGTACAATGTATCCACTATCAACATACGTACAAAGTACAAAAGATGAAAATGCATATGAAGGAAAACCATTTGGAGCAGATCAGATAGGATTTCCATACGATCTGAAACGGTTTGCAGGAAAATCTTACGGAACTGTTTCTTCAACTCCTCATGGAAATACCATGACGATGATGATTGCAAAGGAAGCAGTTACAGGTGAGGCGATGGGAAAAGATTCAATTACTGATTTTCTTGCAGTGAGTTTTTCAAGCCCTGATTATGTTGGTCATGCGTTTGGGCCAAATTCCATTGAAGTTGAAGATACTTATCTGCGTTTAGACAGAGACCTTGGAGAGTTGTTTGATTTTCTTGATAAAACAGTAGGGAAGGGACAATATCTTGCTTTTCTTACTGCCGATCATGGAGTGGCACATGTGCCCGGTTTTATGAATGAAAACAAAATGCCCGCCGGATTATTGGATGATAATAAAATGGTAGCCGATCTGAATAATTTGCTGAAAGAAAAGTACAATTACAGCAACCTTGTTCTTGGAGGATTTAATTATGAAGTTTGTTTAAACCGTAACCT
>JBEBHT010000497.1:0-2702 GCA_040081135.1 Lacibacter sp.
GTGCGCCATGCTGATATTAAGGTACTTGAATACAGCCACAGTGCAGGCAATGAAAGTTACCGACGTAAACTCACACAGTATTATAAAAAAGTTGGGATTGATATCAACTATGATCAGATACTGATTACAACTGGTGGTAGTGAAGCCATCATGTTTGGATTTCTTACCTGCCTCAATGCAGGTGATGAAGTAATTATTCCTGAACCTTTTTATGCAAACTATAATGGCTTTGCCTGTGCTGCCGGAGTAAATGTTGTTCCCATTACTTCAACTATTGAAACTGGTTTTGCATTACCGCCTATTGAAGAATTTGAAAAAGTAATTACAGCAAAAACAAAAGCGATTGTTATCTGCAGCCCGAATAATCCAACCGGTTATCTATACAGTAAGGAAGAAATGAATAAGCTGAAAGATATCTGTCTCAAATATGATCTCTACCTTTTCAGCGATGAAGCATACCGTGAATTTTGTTATGATGGCGACTATGTAAGTGCCATGCATATTGAAGGACTTGAACAGCATGTTGTTTTGATGGATACCATCAGTAAACGATACAGTGCATGTGGTGCAAGGCTCGGAGCATTTGTTACAAAGAATAAAGCAGTGTATGATGCTGCCATGAAATTTGCACAGGCAAGGTTAAGTCCTCCCGGACTGGCACAGATCATGGCTGAAGCAGCTGTTGATTTACCGGATGAATATTTCGATGCCCCCAAAGCTGAATATCTTTCACGCAGAAATTTATTGGTGAAACGTTTGAACGAAATGCCCGGCGTATTTTGCCCCAACCCCGGAGGTGCCTTTTATGCATTGGCTAAATTACCTATTGATGATAGTGATACATTCTGCCAGTGGTTACTGGAATCATTTTCACATAAAGGACAAACAGTGATGCTTGCTCCTGCAACAGGGTTTTATGGAACAGCCGGTTTAGGAAAACATGAAGTGCGACTTGCGTATGTGCTCAATTTAGATTCGCTCAATAAAGCAATGGATTGTTTGGCAGAAGCGTTAAAGGTATATCCGGGAAGAACAAACTGATTTATTCATTCATCTCTGAAAATAAGATGCCTGTATTTTTGATAGAGAAATGCAATGACCAGTAAAATGGCACCGATTGAAACATAGGAAATAATCTTTTCAATAGTAGAAAATCCGGCACTGTCGAACACAACAAGTTTCAACAGCGTAATGCTGAATAACAGAATAGAAGCAACTCTGAAAATCCGGAACCGTTGCCACAAACCAACCAGGAATAATACAACTGCAGTAAATACCCACACAATTGTAATAGACGTTCCTTCGAATTTCAAAGGAACATATACAATGAAAAGCGCAAGACTCAGTATAAGATATGTATGCCAGATCAGTTTCTGATTCGTAAACACTATTTTTCCTGTAAAAGCAAACAGCAGGTGAAGTACACTCATTACAAGCGTTATAAAAGAAATATTATCCGCACTTCCTTTATAAGAATAGAGATAAGCAGAAGAACTGTATAAAAAAACACTGAGCAGAATCAATAATACAAGGTCGCCTGCATCGGGTTCCTGTTTCCTGAAAATCCTGAACGCCGTTACGGTAAACAGAAATTGAATAAAAAATAAACCAATAAATAACCATGCTGTTAACTGATAGGTTACATCATAACGGATAAACAACCACGACAATAAGATCACCCAGCTGAAAGCAAAGGAAAGAATCTTTAATAAATGCCAGTTTCTCCGGAAAGAGATGAGCAGGATTCCACAGTTAATCAGAAAAATATAAGTGAACAGCATGAAAATATTTCCTGAATTCCCTCCTACTAAAAAAGGGATACCGTACGAACCAACCAAAGCAAGTATGGCTATTTCATGCCGGTTATACTTCAGTGAAATGAATACAGCGAGGAATGTAAGCAGCATCATGATTATAAATGCAACCGGTCTTGATAAAAAACCATAATACTCGAATGCACCAAAAGTAGTAAAGTAAAATGCTGCCATTGCCCCACTGAAAAGAATGGCGCTGAATGCTTCATACCGTTTCCGAAGTAATACAGAAAAGAAAAATAATAACCCGGCGGCTGCGTATGCAAGTCCAATGCGCCCGGCAGCTGTGATAAGATTTTTATCAATCGCATACTTTACTCCTATTGCGATACCAATAATTAAAACGATGATGCCTGCAAACTGAATCAATCGAAGACCTACAAGTTTTTCAAGACCAAAAGAAGATACGATATCTTTCTGAGCTGAGGAATTCAATTGCGTTGAAGGCCTGGCATTTGTCTGTAAAGGATTTTCAATTGCACGAAGTTGTGACAGCTGTTGCTGAATAGCAATTAATTCTTTTCTGCCCTGATCCTGTTGTAATTTCAGCTGATCAATTCTTGCCTGTAATTCTGCTATTTGTTCGTGAGGTTCCATCTATTTACTAAAGGCTAAAAATAGCTTGTTTTGTTCAAATGAGCTCGGCAGACATTTTTTCAGGATCAGATTAAACATCATTTCACATTTAAAAAAAATGCCTTAATATTATCATTTACCAAAAACTGCCTTCATGAGAAAATTCGTTTACTTAGCAGCAATGATTCTGCAAATTGCAATTACACAGGCGCAAACTTCAGCAACGAGGTATATTCTTCCATCGGATATATATAAAATAAAAATTATAAAGAATCCAAAAATATCTCCCGAAGGTCAATGGATACTTTATAC
>JBEBHT010000097.1:0-11772 GCA_040081135.1 Lacibacter sp.
GGTGATGGTGAAGACGGACGGGTGAAAAGTGCTGCAGGTATTGGAACATTGCTTGAAGATGGCATTGGTGATACTGTTCGTGTAAGTTTAACAGAAGATCCTGAATTTGAAATTCCTGTGTGCAGAGATTTAGTGAAGAGGTATGGAAGCATGCAACCCTCACTAAATAAAGTGCCTGCTATTTATAGTAAAAGTTTGATAAGTGAGGCGAGTGCGAGGCAAGTCTCCCCTTCGGGGGGAGATTTAGAGGGGGCATTGCCTTACTCCCCATTTGAATATAAACGCAGAGAAACATTTGCTGTATCGAATATTGGGGGAAAGCATGTGCCTGTTGTAATTGCAGACCTGAGTAAATTAAAAAACATCACACCTAAAGAATTGGAAAGAGTTGGTTATAAATATGACGAAGCAACTGATAAGTGGACAATAGGTGACATGGCTGCTGATTATATTTTCATTGCTCATCAGCAATTGAATTTTGAATTACCGGGAACTCTAAAAATTATTGTCTATCCAGATACATGGCAGGCTGTTCAGAAAGCCTCCCCAACAGGGGGAGGCTTGGAGGGGGCCTATTTTCCCATCTTCATGGACAGTGGATATGCTGAAGCAGAATCAAAAAGTGAAGTACTGAATTTTGTAATGATCGATTGTTTCAATGACGAAACTCCTCTTAACGATTTTACTTATCTGGATACCCTGGCTAATGATCCAACAGTTGTACTTTGTTTAAGCAGCACCAATCAAAATGCCATGCAGAGTGTGCGTAGGATGTTGATTGAACTGATGAACCGCAACATTAAAAACCCGGTTGTATTAATGACCGACAGTAACTGGCAAACTGCTGATGAACACCTCATTCATTATTCAACTGAATGCGGCGCATTGTTACTGGATGGCATGGGTGATGGTCTTTCACTTGGCATGACAAGTAATAGTTATGAGCAGCAGGCAGCAAGCAGTGCCAATGCAAGCGGCAGAAATTATTTAAGTAATCTCACGCCGGAGCAATTCATCAACAATACTGCCTTCACTATTTTACAGGCAACACGTACAAGAATTTCCAAAACAGAATATATTTCCTGCCCAAGTTGCGGAAGAACATTGTTTGATCTGCAGGAAACAACAGCAAAGATCCGTTCAGTTACCAATCATCTCAAAGGAGTAAAAATTGCTATCATGGGATGCATCGTCAATGGTCCTGGCGAAATGGCTGATGCTGATTTTGGTTATGTAGGAAGCGGCCCCGGTAAAATCACTTTATACAAAGGCAAGGAAATTGTAAAACGTAATGTAGATAGTGAAGTGGCGGTAAATGAACTCATCGGTTTATTAAAGGAAAGTGATGCCTGGGTTGAACCCGCATAATATATATTTACAACACAATCATAAATTATAACCTGCTGTATTTGCACTCTAAAACTAAAACCATGCAAAAACTTTTTCTATCAATTGTCATTGCTCTTTTTTTTCTTTCCTCCTGTAACATGCATGAAGAAATTGATTTAGGTAAAGAAGGAAATGGTCATTACCAGATCAGTATTGATATGAGTCAGGCTTTGGAAATGATGAAATCAATGGGTGCTTCAGAAAAAATTCCGGATAGTGTTGCCAGTAAGAAAATAGATACGGTAATTTCACTCAACTATATGGTTGACTCAAGCGGCGACGAATTTACAGCTGCAGAAAAAGCATATTTCTACAATGGAAGTATGAATGTGAAGGCTGATATGAAAGAAAACAAAATGGATATAGTGCTGAAGTTTCCGGTAAAGAATGCCATGGATCTGAAAACTTTTTTCACTGTATATGATAAAGTAGATTCCCTCAACAAATTAAAGAAGAAAGAAAAAGAAGCTGCCGAAGCAGGTAATCCGAATGCAATGCCCAACGCAATGGACCCGTCGAAAGGAATGATGGATGCAAGCAGTCTTCCTGTTAAACGCTCACCTTATATTATTACAGATACCAGTATTGAACGCATGGTTCAAACAAGTGCAGAAATGATGGGCGAAATGGGCGAACAGGCACAGGGTGCAGAAATGTTTATGAGTCAGATGACGATTATGACCACCATTAAACTGCCTCGCCCGGTAAAAAGACTGGAAGGTAAAAATGTAAAATTGAGTGATGATAAACAAAGTATCTTCTTTTCTGCTACCATTGCTGAAATGAAAGAAAACCCTGAAGTAGGCGGATTTAAAGTTGTTTTTTAATCATACTTATTTCCCTGATAAAGTAAACAGCAGACTGAAGTAACTCAGTCTGCTGTTTACTTTTTATTCAATGACTAACGAAATAGAATTACTGACGGGCACGTTGCAGTAAAGGTTCACCACGCATTCCACTAACATCCCTGTAATCAACTAAAACTTTAACACCTGTTCCGTTGAAGAGGTAATGAATACCTGTAACGCTTCCTCTTACTGATAGGGTTCCTGTACCGGTAAATTCAAAAGTTATATCATCCCACATTTTGGGAGGTTCATTTGTTTCCTGTTTTGCAGTAACAGGTAATGACAATGATTGTCTTAATTCTTCTCTTTTACTTCCGCAGCAAGGCATAGATTTTTGATTTTGAGTGAACAATTATTTTTTTGATGTGGCTTTATAGAGTACACAGGCTCCGCCACTGATGGCAAGCCAGTAAATAATTCCATTCTTCCAGTTGTCGGTCATCCATATTGCAAACGGAATTGCAACCCAGATGCTGAGACAATAGAAACAATCGAGCAGAGAACCGAAGAATCCCTGCCCGAGTTGTTTACGAATACGGAAGATAATATCCCAAGGCCCGTCTTCTTCCGCCAGCAAATGGCATAGTCGCCATGTTGCCAGAACTGATAATGCAAACTGAAAAAAAACAAATGCCATCCTGTTTATTTACGCTGTATATAAATAGAAGCACTGTTTTGATATGGCCCTTCATGTCCGCTGTTGTAACCATTGGTACGGCGCAGATATGCATTCAGTCCAAACGATAATACAGCAAACTCTTCCGTAGCTCTTAACCACCCACCTTCAGTTGCTGATGGCTGCATCTGCATGGTTACAAAGCCGGATGTAAGAAAATCGCCAAGCGTTCCTGTATAACCGGGACAACCATTTGCATCTGTATTTGAAGCACTGCTGCCACTTGCCAGTGTGCTAACTTTTAAACCTGAAATGCTCAGCGGTGTTGTTACATTTACTTCAATATCCTGCGGGCATTTCGACATGGTAAGTGAATATGAATCCATAAAACCCCATGCATCATTTGCTTTAAATTCAAGAGCCAGCGGAGTATTCATTTCAGCAGCTGTCATTTTCACCAGGTTACATGGCAGGCTTTCAAGTGGTGCTGTAAAATGTACATTGCGTAAACCAAATTCAATTGATTTGTTGTTGATGTACAATGCAACCAGATCTCTTGCGTTGGGAACTAAATTACCTGCTGCATCATAACCTTCAATCAAAAAGAAAACTCTGCCCGGTGTTCCTGCTTCATAAATAGCAGTATTCAATTTCATATAACGGTCAAGGTTGGAGAACTCCCAGTCAACTCCATCTAAATATGCTTCGGCCTGGATATTTTTATATGCAGGTACAACCTGTACAGGTCCGCCATCAACTTTTAATCCTGTGTTGAACGGTCCGGTTACTTCTCCATTATAAAACAGTACATGACGTTTGGAAAATAATGGATGCCTGTATTGTTCATTTACAAATTGCCATCCTGAACCGGATTTGCGGTAGCGGATTGTATAATGTCTGATTACAGGATCATCTTTTTTTCGTTGTGTGTTGAACATACAACCCTTTACATCAATCACACTTTTCCATGCAGCACAATCAACTGCAAATCCTGCCTGAGAATTGTGAACAGTTATTTTACCTGTTGCTGCAAGATGATTGTTGTAACCGTTTCTGTCTAAAGCAGCAGGTAATACACTGGCTCCTGTATTTTGATTTCCACCAATAAAAACATTTCCCAAACTGCCAACAAGATTTCCATTGAAGCAGAAAGAAGATGGGCGAATAATTTCAGCAGGAAAACAAAAATCCAAACGCTGCAGTTGATTTACATTAAAATGCGGGGCACTTTCAAACAAATTGATTGTTGGATGAAAACTGTCTGAAATATTTATGATGATATCCGGTCTTGATTGAACCACACTGTTTTCACCAGATGGAACATCATTGCTGATTTCATTCACCAACTGTTCAATGCTTTGTGTAAAACGGAAAATATAATTTCCGTTCATATCAGTAATAGCATTGCCTAACGGAGTTCTGTTACCTGCACCGGTATATGGTCCGCCAGCCAATTCACTGCTGCTGCGGTCGTATTCAGCAAAGTTGAGCGTAAGATTAACTCCGGGATCAGTGCTGCAGAAAAGACGGATAGAATCTTTCAGTTTACCCAGCTGAATTTTATCATATACCAGGCTTTGCTTATCAATTGTATTTGCTGACAGACTTCTTGATGATACAAGCTGAAAATCGCTCAGCAGATTTTGCGGTATGGCCTCTTTTGTTTTTTTTGCTTTTGTATCAGTTGTTGCAAAATTGGTTCGTGTATAAACATTGGCCAGTTTATCAGGGATCTGCACTTCATCAGCAAGATTGATCATGAGTGGTGTAAAGAACGGAGGAGGATCGGGTTGCGGAATAGGTGGTATGCGTTCGGGATATAATTTTTCAATTACTCCTCTCAGCACATCGTTATCGAGTGCTTTCAACAGTCCCTTGTACGTATCTATCACCACCCACCTTCTGTAGCATGGATTAATTGTACAATGGCCGCTGTAAAGTGTAACGTTACCATACAATAAAAAATCAGTAACTGATGCATACGATGAACAGGTAAGTACAAGATCATTATAATCTTTGTCGCCGCCTGCATCATTGCTTTCAATATCAAACACAAAACTTCCACCACTGATAGTTGGAAATTTTATTCTTGTGTCTGATTGACGGAAGCCGCTGCCCGGGTTGTTTTGAATAGCCAGCAGCCATTGATTACCTGTAACAGTAACCGCAGGAGCTCCAATAACACCGTTATAGGTTCCGTTTCCGGTGGCAGCTCCAATTACAATAAATCGCTGGGGAAAAGCAGCATCTTTCGACTTGACATTGATTGTCCAGTTTCCCTGCATGGAAATAAACATGATGATAAGGTTTAATGATGAATAAAAAAGGTTTGGTAAAATGGTAATGGCAGTAAGAATGTGCAGACAGAAAATCCTGCACTCCGCTTTCGTCATTGCATTAACGCTGACAAACTAAAGGGAGTGCAGAATTTATATCTTCAACTGCGGTTAATCATCGCCTGCAATAACAGGTGATGGAGGGCAGCAACGGTATTCCTGCGATTTTTCCAGCAGTTCAATTTGTTTACGCAGCAAATCGTTTTCGAGCTGATTCCTTTCTTTTACCCAAGGTTCGCAAACGTCACAATCATCGAGGCATCCTTTTACAATAATGCCCGGAGTGGGTAAAGAGAAGGTTGATTCAAACTCAATATGCTGTTTTGTTTCAGTTGATACTTTGCCTTCTTTGCTGATCAATCCTTTTGATGCAAGTTGTTCATCAACTTCTTTCAAAGCTTTTGCTCTGCTTTCTGTTTCAAGAGGCGTGCCGAAATTCTGATCGGGGATAAAAATTTTGCGGCCAATATTTGGTGTTGATGAAATGCCTGCAAATGAAATGTTATCAGCTGCCATTGCAGTAAGATTTGTTGCAGCTGTTCTTTTCAGTAATACTGTTGCAGGAATATCCTGCGGCACAAACGCAACAGGAATGCCTGCTGCTGCGGCCTGTAAAATACCGGCAACAGGAGCGCTTTCATCAAGTACCCTTCTTTCAATTGCAACCAACTCAAATTTGATGCGTTGTTTTTTATTAAGCCGGTAAAACATAAAAGTGATTGCATGACAGCGGTTGGGATTTTTAAATTCCCTGCTCGATGCTTCAAAATGATCCTGGCTTTCGCCTTCAATATGTGTGCGGCTGCTTACTTCGCCAATAGAAACGGAATGCGCTTTTCTTGTTGAACTTACTGCCTGCGCTGCTGCACTTTCCACATGACTTTTCTGCTGATTGAGATAATCAGAAACAGAGTGGCTGTTATGATTTCCACTTGCATTTGTACTTGCACTGGCACTGAGTGAAAATGGATTCACACTTCCTTTTGCATCGCCATGAAAATCCCAATGACTGTCGCTGCTGTTTTCAGAATGACCAGACTGCGAAGCCGATGCATCACCCATATATTTCTGAAAGGCTGTCATATAATATTGCTCTTCCGAAATCTGTTCGCTGCGGTAACTCAGTTTGGTTTCACTGTCGTAGGTAAAACGGCTTCTCCTGTCGGTGGTGCTCAACTTTACTTTTTCACCCGGAAGTAAAGTAGTGCTGTAAACAGGATCACCCAGTACAAAACCAAGTGTGCAGCGTTCTAATTTAAAATGAAGGATTACCTCCACATTTACCCGTCTTCGGTTGCTGCCTAAAACTGAAGTGGGATAAGTTAATACCCGGCTGAACCGGAATAAATCACAATGATCATCTTTGATCAGTTCGGGGCAACAGGATATGCCGCCATCTTGTAGGTTGGCCATAAATGGTAAGGTTTAATGATGAACGATACTGTTAAGCAATCAAGGGAGTCAGATAAACACTGGTGTTAAAACGGGAGTTGGGGGCTGTTAGCTAATAGCGAGTATAAAAGTATAATCATTTTTAACCTTTGTCAATACCATTTTCAGGTAATCATAATTTTTTAACCTGCTTGTGACGGTATCGTTAATTTTGAGCCTCAAGAAAATCGTATGCAAACAGACATTCTCGTTATAGGTTCAGGAATTGCAGGATTAACTTATGCAATTAAAATTGCTGAAGCATGTCCTGATAAAAAAGTACTGGTGGTAACAAAATCAAGTTCAGACGAAACCAATACAAAGTACGCCCAGGGCGGCATTGCGGTGGTTAACGATCTGGATAATGACAGTTTTGCCAAGCATATTGAAGACACAATTATTGCAGGCGACGGATTGTGTAATGAAGAAATTGTAGAGATTGTTGTGAAAGAAGGAACACTTCGTGTTAATGAAATTATTGAATGGGGTGCAAGATTTGATAAAGATGCAGAAGGGGATTTTTCCTTAGGGAAAGAAGGCGGACATAGTGAAAACCGCATCCTACATCACAAAGATGTAACAGGTGCAGAGATGGAAAGGGCGTTGATTGAAACCATCCGCAGAAGTAAGAATATTGAGTTTGTGAATCATTATTTTATTGTTGACATCATAACGCAGCATCATTTTGGTTTCTTAATTACAAAGTCAACACCCGATGTGCAGTGCTATGGAGTATATGCGCTGAATTTACAAACCAACCAGATCGAAATCATTCAATCGAAGATTACCATGCTGGCAACAGGTGGTAATGGTCAGGTGTACCGCACAACCACTAACCCTTCTATTGCAAGTGGTGATGGAGTAGCAATGGTATATCGTGCAAAGGGAAGGATTGAAAACATGGAGTTTATCCAGTTTCATCCTACTGCATTGTACCAGGCCGGACAAAAAGGACAGGCATTTTTAATTACAGAAGCTGTACGTGGCGATGGTGGTATTCTGCGTAATCATAAAGGCGAAGCATTTATGGAGCGGTACGATGAACGGAAAGATCTTGCTCCCCGTGATATTGTTGCAAGAGCCATTGACAGCGAAATGAAAATCAACGGTACAGAACATGTGTGGCTGGATTGTAAACATATGGATCAGGAAAAATTCATTCATCACTTCCCGAATATTTATGAAAAATGTAAAAGCCTCGGAATTGATGTTGAACAGCATATGATTCCTGTTGCGCCTGCAGCGCATTACAGTTGCGGCGGAATTAAAACAGATGAATGGGGAAGAACATCGATTAAAAATTTATATGCAGCAGGTGAATGTGCAAGTACAGGTTTGCATGGTGCTAACCGTTTAGCAAGTAATTCATTGCTGGAAGCAATGGTGTTTGCACACCGGAGTTTTATGGATGCAGTTGAGAAGATTAAATTAATGAATGTTGAACAGCCTTCTTTACCCGAATGGAATGCCAGAGGAACAAGTTACCCAAAGGAGATGATCCTCATTACACAAAGTTTGAAAGAACTGCAACAGGTAATGAGTGATTATGTAGGTATTGTACGTAACGATATCCGTTTGCAGAGAGCCATGCGCAGACTGGATTTGTTATGGGAAGAAACAGAAAATCTGTATCGCAGTACAATCATTTCTCCTCAGATTATGGAATTGAGAAATATGATCACTGTTGGATATTTGATTACCAAAGGTGCCGGTTTCCGTAAAGAAAGCAGGGGTCTTCATTTCAATACCGATTATCCAAATAAGAGTGAGTTGTTACAGAACATTGTATTGTAGTTATTATCTTTATCATTTATGTATTACCTGGTATTCGGAGTTTTTTACCTTATTTCACTACTGCCATTTTTTATTTTATATGGCATTGCCGATTTCTTTTTTGTGCTTACCTATTACGTTGTTGGCTATCGTAAAGAAGTGGTGATGGCAAACCTTCGATATGCTTTCCCTGAAAAAACAGAAGAAGAATTAAAATCCATTGCAAAGAAATTCTACCGCAACTTTATTGACAACTGGATTGAAACGATCAAACTTATTTCCATCAGCAAGCAATCACTTAACAAACGGATCAGCGGGAACTTTGATGTGTTTCATCAATTGTATAACAGTGGTAGAGCTGTACAAGTGAATCTTGGTCATTTTTTTAACTGGGAAATTATGACCCTTCATACAGGCGTCAATCAACCATATACATTTCTTACTGTGTATCTGCCGCAGAGCAATCAGATCATGAACCGTTTGATTCTTTACGTCCGCAGCCGTTGGGGTAACCCGCAGTTGCCATCAACTGATATGGCAAGAGCTATTATTCCGTGGAGAAAAAAACAATACCTGCTTGCACTGGGATCTGATCAAAGTCCTGCAACACCAGAAAGTGGATACTGGCTTAATTTTATGAATCGTCCGGCTCCATTTGTAAAGGGCTCAGAAAAATTTGCACGCATACAAAGCGTTCCTGTGGTAATGATGACAACAACAAAGCGCAAGCGTGGTCATTATCATTTTGATTATTTTATGCTGGCAGAAGATCCCAAAGCATTACCTGACGGTGAATTGATGCGTCAGTATGTAAGACATCTTGAAGAAAATATCAGGCTGCAGCCAGAACTTTATTTATGGAGCCATCGCCGCTGGAAACACAACTGGAAAGATGAGTACAAGGCTTTGTGGGTTGATGAGGATGCAATGCCTGCAGCAAAATAAATTACTGCAAAATCCCTTCAATAATAAAATCTCTTATACAGCGATTGGAATTAATTCAATGCGCTTTTCTCTTTTTCTACAGGAATTTTTTGTTCTTTTATTTTTGCATAACCCCCAACAACATTGCGGATATTATGAAAACCATGCCGCTTCAGTAACGAAGAAGCAATTACACTTCTGTAACCACCGGCACAATGCACATATAGATTATCCCGTTCTTCAATATTAGCAATGAGTCCGAGATCGTTCATTTCATTTAATGGCAGATTTACGGCATCTTTTACATGACCATCTGCAAACTCTGTTTCTTTCCGCACATCCACTACAACCAAATTATCATCATGCGGATAATCCATCGCAAGTTCATCCGCTTCCACATCAATGATGAGGTCAACTGTTTGGCCTGCATTTTGCCATGCTTCGAAACCACCTTTTAAATAACCCTTTACTTTATCAAAGCCCACTCTTGCCAAACGAATAATGGTTTCTTCTTCTTTGCCTTCATCACAAACGAGTAAAATATTTTCATCAAAGGGTAATAAACCACCGGCCCATTCTGCAAATCGTCCTTCCAAACCGATGCTGATAGAGCCCGGTACAAAACCCTGTGTAAATACATTTGCATTTCTTGTATCAAGAATCAGTGTCTTATCCTGTTCAGCAAGTTGTTTAAACGCATCAATGCTCAATGCTGTTAATCCTGTTTTTAATACGGCATCTAATGCACCATAGCCTTCTTTATTGATTTTTGCATTGATGGGAAAATAGGCAGGAGGTGCTTCCAACCCGTTTGTAACAGCTTTAATAAAAGCTTCTTTTGATTGCTGCTGTAATGCATAATTGCTTTGTTTCTGTTCACCGATTGTACTGGATGTTTCCGGTCCCATACTTTTTCCGCAGGAACTACCGGGACCATGAGCTGGGTAAACAATCACATCATCAGCAAGTGGCATGATCTTCTTTTGCAATGATTCATACATCAAGCCTGCGAGATCAGACACTGATATATCACCACCTTGAGCAAGATCCGGTCTTCCAACATCACCTACAAACAATGTATCACCGGTAAAGACAGCACTGTCTTTGCCATTTTCATCTTTCAGCAAATAGCAGGAGCTTTCAAATGTATGTCCGGGTGTGTGCAATACTTCAATGGTAAGGGTACCTATTTTAAACTGCTCGCCATCCTTCGCTACATAAACGGGAAAGGTAGTTTCTGTTTCAGGTCCAAAAACGATTGGTGCGTTTGATTGCTTGGCAAGATCGAGATGGCCACTTACAAAATCGGCATGAAAATGTGTTTCAAAAATATATTTGATGACGGCATTCCGCTCTTTAGCCAGGTTCAGATACACTTCCACATCACGCAGCGGATCGATAATGGCACATTCGCCATTACTTTCAATATAATAAGCCGCTTCACTTAAACAGTTGGTATATAGTTGCTGTACGTACATATGCATTGTTTCTTGAATGCAAAAATACGTTTCTGCAGCTAAATAGATGTTTTGTTGAAGGTTGAAAGGGACACTTAGTGCAGCATATCAGCCACAAATTTGTCAATTTCCGCCAGGCGGTCATGATTGACGCTGTACCAGATGAATTTCCCTTCTCTCGTTGTTCTCACAATTTGCGTTTTGCGCAGGATGGCAAGATGCTGTGATGCAACAGATTGTTCCAGCCGGAGTTTGATGTAGATCTCTGTAACGGTCATTTGACCATTTTCATTGATGAGCTGCACAATTTGTTGCCTGAGCTTATGGTTAATCGATCGTAAAATGAGAGCAGCCTTTTTTACAGCGTGGTAATCAATCTTAAGCTCGGCAGAATCGGTTTCTTTTTTCTTTAAAATGGAAGCCATGTTCAGAGTAAATTTTGGGTTTGGGTAGGTATTATTATTTCAACTCTGATTAGCGGTTAAAAATAAAACAAATATTGGTATTATATCATTTGCAGACGACATACTTTATTTCGCATTTGTGTGAAAATCCTTTCCGTAATCGGGTACAGAATAAGCAAGTGATGTAAAACTGCTGTTATTGAAACATGTATTTGCCATTTGAATCATGTCTTTTGCATCCCATAACACATCAATGAAACGGGCATTGGGATGATGGCAGATATTTTTCCATTTATCTGCACCATTGCCAAAGAAGTAAACAGGAGATTTTTGCAGCAGGTCAGAAAATGATCCGGGTTCAAGAATCAAAGCGGTGTTTGCGGTTGTTTCTTTGAGTTCAGGTGAGTAAACGGCTGTAAATACTTCCATCCGCCGGGCATCAATCATTGGGCAAAGAAAGAAAGTGGATGGTTTCTCTGTTAGCTGATTGATCAGTTGCAAAGCTGCTGCACTCATAACTTCAGTTGTAGAAATGGCAATCAATGGTATTTGTAATGCATAACACAATCCTTTGGCTGAAGAAAAACCAACCCG
>JBEBHT010000498.1:0-2692 GCA_040081135.1 Lacibacter sp.
AATATAGAATTCCCACCATAGGCAATACCTGCTCTTTGTATGCCATTTGTTCGACTACAAACTTCAAGCTAAAAGTGACTATTTATAAAGCAGACTTAAAGACAAACATCTATTACATCATTGGATTTGTAATTCTATTTGGTGTGACAATTCTTTTATCTTCAAAGTTCTCAAACACTAGTTGGGCATTACTTGTAATTTTTTTATTACTGTTTTTTGTATTCAATATTGTTACATCAAGGTTAAATGAAATACAGCTTGACACAGTAAACAACGGCTTGACCTTAATTTACAAAAATTATATCGGCATAAAAAAGGCATTAAAGTATGACCTTAAACAAATCGAGTTCACATATAAAAGGCAAGCAACATCATTTCGAGGCGGAATAAAAAATGTTTGTACTATTTATTCTTCTGGCAAGAAAGTTATTCAATTGGTGCCAGACAACGACGATTGGAGCGACGATGAAATAAAAAACTTTGTCTATGGACTTATTGACTCGAATGTAAAAAAGAAATTTATCGGCAATATTTTAAAAGACGTGGAGATATAAAACGGCATACAATATCGCACCACATTTTTGCCTTTGTTGGTATGCCGCAAAGAAAAGCACACCGTTGTCTGGTATTATCACCAACAACACAAAAGCCCATGTACTCAGAAAATAATTTATCTTTCAACTGAAATAAAATTATATGCTGCAGAATACAAAGTTGATTGCCGTTTTACAGGTCATCTTTTTTATCATCATGATCATCGTAAATGCACTGGCTAATAGTCTGCCCATGAATGGATATACTACGGCAGAAGTGAGCGCCATGTATCCCAACCTCTTTGTACCTGCCGGATTCACATTCAGTATATGGGGTGTTATTTACCTGTTTCTGCTGGTATGGGTTGTATACAGTGGAATGTTATTATGGAAGAAGGATGAACATAGTCCAGCTTTTCAGCATGCAAAAAAAATCGCACCCTTATTCATTATAACCTGTGTATTAAATGCCAGCTGGATCATATTCTGGCAATACCTCTTTGTTGTTTTATCATTGATCATCATGTTATGGTTATTAAGAACCCTGGTTGCTGTTTATAACAGAATGCAGAAAACACAAAAACAAATTACCGGCTGGGATTACTGGCTGCTGGTTGTCCCCTTCGTGATCTACCTGGCATGGATCTGTGTGGCAACCATTGCAAACACATCGGCATTACTGGTTGATATAAACTGGAATGGATTTGGGCTGGAGCCATGGATCTGGAGCTGTATCATGATTGCTGTTGCAACTTTCCTGGCTTTTTGGTTTAGTTATTTCAGGGGCGAACTTGCTTTTGCATTGGTTATAGCATGGGCATTATATGGAATTTATAGCGGACAATCCAGCAATCGGGAAGTGAGCCTCATGGCAATTGGCTGTTGTGGATTTAGCACAATGGCAGGGATCATTGGGTTCATGCGGAGAAACCGCCGCACAGCATTGGAAGGAATTATCTGATGTCATGCTTTACTTCTTTTAATCTTTCAGCAGTTTAATCAAACTCTTTGAACTTAGGATGTTGATGTATGTGTCACTGCACTTAACCACAGTAGTACTAGGCCTAATCAGGGCTTCCGACGGGAAATGGGGGTAATATTTCCCGTCTTGACCTTTTGGTTCTTTTGTGTCAAGACAAAAGAACAAGTAACACCAGCCCGAAGGGCAAAAAAGTAACAAGAAACAACTGGTGCATGTGCCGGCACGCCTAATCCCTCCATAAAAACCTTATTCCCAATCACTTAAACCGTATTCTGCAGTCTCTTGAACGATAGCTGCACCGTCTTGAACGATGTCTGCAATGCCTTTTTTTCATTCTGCACTGCCTTTATTGCATTATGCGCCGTCTTGAACGATGTCTGCAATGCCTTTTTTTCATTCTGCACTGCCTTTATTGCATTATGCGCCGTCTTGAACGATATCTACAGTCGCTTGAACAATTACAGGAATCATTTTTTATAATGCAGTTCTGTAATTTACCCCTGTATTTCAACCCCTTACTTTTTCCAGCTTTTTGCCCTCAAAACCGCTGCCTGAAAAGGGTTTTACCCTATCTTTGCACCCCCGAATCAAAAAAACAAATTCGGGACAATTTTATGTCTGAAAATGAAATTATTAACTCAAACGCTGATGCACAGGAGAATGCGGCGGTAACCGAGGTTACTGAAGCATCTGCAGCGACAACAAAAGCACCTGTGTTTGTGCAAACTGCACATGATGATTTCGACTGGAGCCGTGACAAACGCAATGTGGCTATTTACAACAAAGCAGAACGTGAAAAGTACGATGCTGTTTATGATGGCACATTCAAACAGGTAAATGATGGCGAAATGGTCGATGGCCAGATCGTTGCATTAACTAAAACAGATGCAGTAGTTAACATCGGTTTTAAAAGTGATGGTTTAGTTTCTCTCAACGAGTTCAGAGACTTACCCGGTTTTAAAGTTGGTGATACTGTAGAAGTAATGGTGGTGGAAAAAGAAGACAGGGAAGGTAACCTGCACCTCAGCCGCAAACTTGCCCGTATTACACGTGCATGGGAGCGTATTGTTGAAGTACACAAAACTGGTGAAATTGTTACCGGTACAGTTACAAGCAAAACAAAAGGTGGCTTGATCGTGGATGTATTTGGAATGGAAACATTCTTACCAGGTTCACA
>JBEBHT010000098.1:0-11649 GCA_040081135.1 Lacibacter sp.
CCCATATTCCATGCAATTTCATCATTACCACAATCTATAGAAGTAGGATTCAGACGTGCAGAAATAACGGAATCAATATAAAGCTGATAGGTATAGGCTGCGCCTCCATCTGCGCCTGCATAAAACTGATCATACCCTTTTTTAGTTGTGCTCACCATCATCGGGCTGCCATCGGGCCAGAATTGATTGCCCACCAACCATTGATTATTTCTGATATCATTAGCGTCAGCCTTAAAATAACCATTATAAAAACTGGATAATGTAGCACGGGGGCCGCTTGGCTTTGCATTGATCAAACCATTTCCGGAAGTTTGATTCAAAACGATTTGATTGAATGAATAACTGCCTGGTGTGCTTCCTGAATAACGATACTTAATACCAAGGTTACGGTTCAGATCGTAACGGCCATGAAATAAATAACCATTACTTGTTGAAGGATCGTAAGGAATTGCGAAAATAAATTCTTTGTATGAAGGCCCGTTTGCTGGAGAAAACTGGTTAAGATAAGTACTCCTTGCTTCAACTGCAAAATTTCCAGAGCTGATAACTGCATCGCAAGCAGCAATACTTTCATTGTATTTAGGAGAGCCTGCATACACTTCGGCATTCAAATACAGTTTTGCCAACAGGGCATTCGCCATCCATTTTGTTACTTTTCCGTAAGTACTGCTGCCAGTAGTAGTCTTTAAATAAGGAAGCGCAGCTTTTAATTCAGACTCTACAAAGCTGAACACCTGTGCACGTGTAGCTTTTGCCTGCACGCCGGGACTTGGATAAATTGTATCCAGCGGAACATTTCCAAACATGTCCAGCAGCTCCCAATAGGCAAAGGCTCTTAATGTTTTCAGTTCAGCCAGAGCTGTGTTTTTCGAATCACCATCCGGTGCAGTTTTGAAAATATACATGGTTTGATTGCAAAGGCCTACAATTGAATTTGCATCATTCCATACCGTTGTTATCCAGCCATGATCTTTGTTCCAGTCGTGGCGGTGCAGTTGAATATATCCTTGCCCATCGAACCAGTTACCGCCATATACTGGCAGGATAGCTTCATCCGAGCTAATTTCCTGTGCAAACCAGTAACCAAGAGAATAGTGTCCACGCAAGCTTGTGTAAATGGTACCCATCACCGACTGAAATTCGGCGTCTGTCTTAGGGAATACATCTTCTGTGTAAAGTGAATTGGGCTTCACCTCAATTTTGTGGCAGGAGCTCATTATAAATAAGCCTGCTGCTATAACTATTATAAATTGTTTCAAATTCTTATTCATAAAATATTTTTTAATGGTTAAAAACCAACTGATACACCTAATAGAATAGTGCGTGTTTTAGGATAAAAACTGTTATAGTCAACACCCAATGAAGCACCACCCTGGTTTATTTCGGGATCTATGCCTTTATATTTTGTAATTACAAACAGGTTGTTTACAGTAGCATAAAACCGCAGCATACTGATGTATTCGTTTTTGATATTGAAACGATAACCTAAAGTTGCATTATCGAAACGCAGGTAAGAACCATCTTCTACATAGCGTGATGAAAAAAGGTTGTTCCGTGAATCAGTTCTTTTATCATCAGTGGCATAAGGACTGATGTTGGTTTGTCCTGCAGTTACTACATAAGAAAGATCTGCACGGGTTGCATTAAATATCTTATTTCCAAGCACACCTCTTAAAAAGAAATTAAGGTCGAAGTTTTTATAACGGAGAGAGTTGTTCCATCCAAACATCAGCTTGGCATGCGGACTGCCGAGTGAAAAGTAATCTGTTACATTAGAAGGGTTTGTTGTTGTTGTTTTGTCTTTCTTAAGAAACAACGAATTACCTGAAGCATCTTTTCCTGCGTATTGGAATGAATAAAATTGACCTAGTGGGCCACCTACTGCCAATATCTGAAGACGACTACCGGTGGTGCCGGGTCCGTCAATTTGCGTATAATAAGTAGAATCAGCATTTACACCATATTGTTCCGGTCCTTTTAAATCCAATATTACGTTTTTGTTAGTAGCCAGGTTTAAACTGGTGTTCCAGCTGAAATTCTTTTGGCTTACCGCATTTACATTTACACTAAACTCAATACCACGGTTCCTGATTTTACCCACATTCAACCATAAGAAACCACTTGGGTCAATTGATTGTGCTACGGCATAAGGAAACACCATGTTGGTAGTGGTTTTTTCATATAGGTCGATCGAACCATTGATTTTTCCTTTCAGGAATCCATAATCCAAACCAATGTTTTTGGTAGCTGTAACTTCCCACTGTAAATCGGGGTTAGAACCCTGCGATGATCTGAACGATGCTGCAAAAACACCGTTGTTATAATAAGTACCCGATTTGCTGTAAAGGCGTTGCGCATTATATGCACCCAAGCCAAAAGCATTTCCTGTTTCACCATAGCTTACTCTCAACTTCAGATCGTTAATGAAAGCGATGTTCCTGATAAAATCTTCTTCAGAAATACGCCATGCCACACTTGCTGCGGGGAAATAGCCCCACTCTTTATTTTTACCAAATACAGAGCTGCCATCTCTTCTAACAGAAGCCTGTACCAGTATCTTTTCATTAAAATCGTAGTTAACCCGAAAGAAGTCGGAAATAAAATTTGTTTCCTCATAAACAGCTCCGCCATAATCTACTGCAAAACCATTTACTGTTTGATAGTTACCAAGACCCAAATTAGTATATCCTGTATAATCGTTTACAAAATTTGTCTGGCTTGTTTGTAACCCATCGTTGTTTGTATTTTTTTGCCAGCTGTAACCCAACACAGCCTTGATATTATGTGCGCCAAATTTTTTAGCCCAGGTTAAATACGATTCCAGTGTTTTAGAACTGCTTTGGTAATAGCCTCTGTAAGCAAGACCATTGGAATAAAAATTACGCAAACTGCGGCCACCACCCGGATCGCCATTGGTATAAAAACTTCCAGTACTGTAGTTCCGTGAGTAGTAACTGTTATAATACTCGCCATGCAGCCAGGTACCACGCTGGTAAGCCAGGTTTACATTAGCCGTTAAATTAAAAGGAAGCTTAGCTTCTGCAGTAAAATTTCCCTGCAATGAACCGTACTTGGTATCATCAAGCGCATTTTTTACAATGGACACCGGATTGAAGTACTGGGTATTATTTGGATTTTCAAAAAAAGTACCATCGGCATTATACACCGGCGACATCGGATTGAATTTTACGGATTGCTGAAACACCATGTTCTGTAAAGGAACGTTGGAAGCTTTGCTGTTGCTGCTCATAATGTTCAAACCCAAAGTCAATTTGTCGTTTAATGCATGGTGCTCCGCACTGATTCTGCCAATTACCCGTTCCAAACTACTTTGCAACATGATACCGTCTTTTTTCAGATAGTTTAAGCTTGCGCTATACATACTTTTATCGGTACCGCCACTGAAAGACAGATTATGGTTGTGTGATAAGGCTGAACTTTTTTGAGTTGCCTTCATCCAATTGGTATTTGCGCCTTTATCGTCGTTAGGACTTGGCGTAAAATTATTTTTTTGCGCATACGCTCTTAACTGATTTGCATCCATTAAATCGAGACTGCTGCTTACACTTTCAAAACCAACGTAACCATTGTAGGCAGTCTGCAGCTTTCCTTTTTTACCCTTTTTCGTAGTAACCATAATAACACCGTTACTTGCTCTGTTACCATAGATAGCCGTTGCAGATGCATCTTTTAAAATGTCCATTGAAGCAATATCATCCGGAGCTACCGCATTAATATCTGCGCCCGGTATCCCATCAATTACATAAAACGGTCCTTGCGGACTGTTTACAGTTGATGCGCCACGAAGAATAACTGCAGCCGGACGGTTAGGATCACCGCTTGCTGTAATATTCAAGCCGGGCACTTTACCCTGTAACAACTGGCCCACATCGCCAATAGCACCACGGTTGAGATCTTCAGGTTTAATAGAAGTGATGGCACTTGAAATTGTTCTTTTAGAAGAACGACCGTAGCCCACCACTACTACATCTGCTAATGCGCTTGCAGCAGATTCAAGTGTAATACTATATTCTGAAGTACCTGTTACAGTAACTTCGTTTGGAGCAAAAGAAACGAAACTGAATACCAGTACATCGCCTTGTTTTGCTTTAATAGAAAACATACCTGCAGAGTTTGTAACAACTGCGGTTGATGTATTCTTTACAGTAACTGTTACACCAGCTAAAGGATTACCGCTATTATCGGTAACCTTTCCACTAACGTCTTTTGTTCCTGTTGGTTGTGCCAGCATAAATACCGGCAACAATAAAAAGATGGCAATAATTTCAAAGGCCCTCTTTTTAAGCATTGTTAAATGAAGCAATCTCATAATCGGTTTTTTGGGGTTAATCGAAAAAGTTGTTATGTTAAACTTGACTTTACACTTAATGACCTGACAAATAATAGTCAGAGTTAATACAGAGTTTAAAACCCAGATGGTATTAACTCAGAACTTTAATGTTTCGGGTAAAAACTTCCTTACCAGGCTTTCATAGTAAAGTTTTAATTCCTGCCAAACAGGTACCGTTGGGCTTTTGGAATACAAATCGTAAGGATTAAACAGGTTCACCCATTTGAGCATATCCCTGTCGTGATCGTCGAGAAGGTGTTCATACTCACCTTCTCTGTGCCAGGCGTAAAAGGAGTGATAGCGCAGCATGTATAAGCCCGGTTCAGGTAAATAATTTTTCAGCATCTGGTATACATATTCATCATGGCCCCAGGACATATGAACATTCCGCAAACCACAGCCTTCTTTATAAACTCCAAGAGTAGTATTGTAAGCAGGGTTATTATAATCTGCATTGTCTTTAAAAAATTCTGGATACACTACTTTGTCTGAGTAGGCACAACCTACCGGGAATGTATCGCCAACTACAGCCCATTGAGGTTCACCAAAAAGGCAAAGCACTTTTCCCATATCATGCATCAGTCCGGTAAGAACCATCCAATCCGGATGACCATCCCTTCTGATTGCTTCAGAAGTTTGGAGTAAATGCTGAAACTGATCAAGATCTGTATCAGGGTCAGAATCGTCAACCAACTGGTTCAAAAAATCAAAAGCATTCCATACGGGCATCTCTTTTTTATCAAACTTGAGAAAATGCTCCTGCTTTTGTTTTACGAAATCAAATGTTTGATAAGTATGATTCAACCGGTAGAATTCCTTTACAGAATCTCTTGCGGGGGTTTCGTAATTGCGGTATTCGGTGGTAGATTTTGCAGTGGCAATTGATTCTGGATCAGGATAACGTTCAAGCACATCGTCCTCCCATTGATCAAGACTGCTTAATGGATTTACCTCACTTTCAGTGAAGTGTTTCTTTACTGGCTGCATGCAATCGAATTTGGTTTGGTAATTGTTTCGACTGTAAATTGATTTTTTTTAAGTACACTTTTACAAAAAGCCATAGCTTTATTTACGAAAACGTTTTCGTAATAAAGCAGCTTTTCCCGAAAAAAACAGTCATTTATAATAAGATATAAGGGAGCTGAAACCGAACTAATGAAGAAAATAAATATAAAAGAACTGGCTAAGCTGGTTAACCTGTCCATTTCAACTGTGTCAAAAGCTCTGAGGGATAGTCATGAAATAAGCGAGCAAACAAAAACCACTGTTTTAGAAGCTGCAGAAAAATTTGGCTACTCCCCTAACCCCTACGCAAGCAGCTT
The DNA here is from genome assembly GCA_040081135.1 of Lacibacter sp. GTDB lineage: Bacteria > Bacteroidota > Bacteroidia > Chitinophagales > Chitinophagaceae > Lacibacter. The sequence continues at coordinate 5,674 of JBEBHT010000098.1, forward strand.
ACGTAAAAAGAAAAGCAAAACCATCGCCGTTATTCTTCCTGAGGTAGCCGACAATTTTTTTTCACTGGCAATTAATGGTATTCAATCAGTAGCAGAATCAAAAAACTATCATGTATTGATTTATCTTTCACATGAAAAATTTGAAATAGAAAAAAACATTATATCACATTGCTGCAGCGGCAGGGTTGATGGTGTTTTAATTTCGATATCAGATGAAACAACCGATGCTGATCATATTCTTAAGTTAACGAATGAAAAAATTCCTTTTGTTTTCTTCGACAGGGAGTTTGAGTTTGCCGATACAGCTAAAGTAATTACAAATGATTTCGAATGTGGAGAGCAGTCTGCTAGGCATTTAATTGAACGGGGATGTAAACACCCGGTATTTTTATCCGTCTCTCCTTCTCTGCCCATTTGCAGTAAACGAGCAGAAGGCTTTAAAGATGCGATTACAGAAGCAGGTATAGATATCAGCAAAGAAGATCCGGTTATTTATTGCTCAGGAAACCCTGAACAAACATTCAGCCAGATTAAAGAGCTGCTGTCGAAAAAAGATCATGCAGATGGGATTGTTGCTTCAGTAGAAAGATTAGCCATGCAGATTTATTTGGCAAGCCTTGAATCTGGCGTGCGTATTCCTGAAGATTTAAAAGTAATCGCTTTCTCAACACTTGAAACAGCGCCGATCCTTAACCCATCCCTTACCACTATTACACAGCCTGCCTTTGAAATTGGAAAAACGGCTGCTGAACTTCTGTTTAAAATGATTGAAAAAAATAATCATACACTCATGAACAACACAACGGTTGTGTTATCATCAACGCTGATAGAGAGAAATTCAACTGCTAAAAGAAATTAAGAAGTGCCAGGAAACCGAGCTTTCTTTAACCAAAACATTGTAATTTTTTGGCGTTTTCAAAATCCGGGGCTCTTGATAGGAAAACTAAAAAGTCAGCCATATTTACTTTCCCTTTAAAAAACGTTTGCTCATTGCATCATAAAGCAGTAAGTACTGATTGGATTTACCATCATTATCAAAAAACTTTTCCCATGTACTTAATGGCTCCCAGATGCAGGTGCCTTTTCCTTTCCCGTTGGGTAAACTGAAGGCTATTTTATTTACATCTTCTTTTAATGCTGAATACTCAACAACAATCACATCTTTATTGTAACGGCGAACAAGGTCGTTGAGATTATTCTCCAGGTCAGCTAAAGTACCATGCCACTTTGGATAGTACGACTCACCAATAACATCAAACTGTACACCACGGGCAATCATGTTATCAATAAAAAAAACAGATTCATCGTTTTGTCCACCCAATGCAACATGCAACATCATTTGCACAGTTGGGTCAACCGCTTTCACCGCTGCTGTTCCTGCACAAAGCAATTGCGCTGTCTGATCTATATTGCTCACATTACCTTCAGGCCATACAATTCCATGATTGATTTCGTTACCAACCTGCACCATATCAGGAGTAGTACCCTGGGCTTTCAGTTCTTCCATCACCATTTTGGTATAATCATACAATGCCTTCTTTAATTCTTCGAATGAAAGATTTTTCCATGCAGCAGGTTTGTATTGTTTTCCGGGATCGGCCCAGTAATCGCTGTAATGAAAATCGAGTAAGAGTTTTAAACCGGCTGCTTTTACACGCTTCGCCATTTGTTTTGTGTACTCCAGGTTACAGAAACCTTTCTTAGGTGAATAGCCATTTTCCTGTGCAGGATCATTAAAAATGCGGAGACGCACATAGTTAATTCCATGATCTTTTAATATCTCAACCGCATCTTTGGTAACACCTTTATCAGAAAATTTCATTCCCCTTTCTTCTAATTGAGGAAGAAAAGAAATATCTGCTCCCAGCATTTGATCAACCGCTCTTGGCTTAGCTGCTTCTCCTTTCAGTTTATATTTCTCATCAATTGTAACAGTATTTACATTCTCTGGTGCAACAGTAATAATATCTGTTGAACCGTTGAACAATCCACTTGCACCTGCTTCAAACTTAATAACACCCGGCTTTGTCCCTGCCTGAACAATTACCTGGCATTTGCCATTGAATAAACTCCGTTGCCACGCACCATCCACACATTTGTCGGGTTCATGACTGCTGGGATCACCATTACCAACGCCGATAATTTTTGCATCACCTTCAATTTTAAATTTAATCATGTTATCTGCATCAGGGACTTCACGTCCTTCACGATCTACAACAGTTACATTCATCACTGTTACATCTTTTCCATCAGCCAGCATAGTAGTTTTATAAGGAGTTAATACTACTTCTGTTGCTGCACCGGTTGTTTCTACTTTTGACTTCAGTATCCTGCCTTTCTTATTGGCAACGGCTTCCAGTTTACCGGGTTCAAATTCAACTTTCCATTGGAGATGCCCGTTGCGTGGCATATCTTTCTTTCCTAAACTTTTTCCGTTTAAGAACAGTTCCACATCATCTGCATTACTGTTCACCCACACATCAATTTGTTTTTTTGGTTTACCCCATTCATTACGGTGGTTCCAATGCGGAGAAATATGTAACACATCTTTATCTGTCCACCAGCTTTGATAGTAGTAGTAAATATTTTTTGGAAAGCCGCATACATCCATTACGCCAAAATGTGAATTGATATTCGGCCATTTGAATGGCGTAGGTTCACCACGGTAATCAAAGCCCGTCCATATAAATCCACCGAGCCAATAATCATTGGTTGCAGCAAGTTTCCACCACTCTTCTGCCCTGCTTGCCCACCATGGCGCTGTAATATCCTGATCGGGCAAGTATCCACGGATAGAATCTTTTTCCAAAATACCACGTGTACTAACGGTGCTGCCCATCTCTGTTCCAACGATCGGTTGAGTTGGATGATCTTTATGATAATCTGCAACTGCAAACTGGCGGTAATTAAAACTGCGTACAGGAATTACTTCATTCACCCCTTTAAACACATTGGGCAAATCAGCTGCATACGTAGAGGTACGTGCTGGATCGAGCTGTTTTAATTTACTGATGAATGTTTCAGCAATTCGTTTCCCATGTGATGTAGTGTGAATCCAGCCTTCTTCATTACCAATGCTCCATATAAAAACAGAAGTACGGCTGCGGTCACGTTTAACTAAGCGTTCAAACTGATCGATGTATTCAGCACCACTGTTCAGCAAACGCTGTTCATCCATCACCAGCATACCCAAACTGTCGCATGCATCTAACAACTCTGGTGTTGGTGCATTATGACTTGTACGGTATGCATTGCTGCCAAAATTTTTCAACACACTGATACGGTAGTATTGCAGATAATCAGGCAATGCACTTCCTACACCTGCATGATCCTGGTGATTATTTGTTCCAAACAGTTTAATATACTTTCCATTAAGAAAAACGCCATTGGGTTTTATTTCGATTGTACGAAAACCAAAGCGGAGTTTTTTACTGTCAACAATAACCCCATTCTGCTTCAACTCAACCACCACACGATAGAGATATGGATTTTCTAATGACCAAAGTGTTGGGTTTGTAACATTAATTATTTGCTTACTTGTTTTTTCTTCATTTGAATTGATGGTAACTGCTGTTTCTTTTGCAGCCCCGATTTTAACACCGCTTCTGTCAGTTAAATAGGTGTTGACAGAATAACTGCCAGCTGCGCTATATTCATTCGCTACAGTTGTCTCAACGCTTAATGTTGCTTTGTTACCAGTGATCACTGCATAAGCAAACACGCCATCCGTTGCAATATGTGTGTTGGCATAACTGTTCAACCATACATGACGGTAAATACCTGCACCTTCATAAAACCAACCTTCATACTGTGTGGCATCAACCCGAACGGTGATTACATTGTTACGATCATAATTAATAAAATCAGTTACATCGTAGTTCACTCCAACATAACCGCTTTTGTTATTACCGAGATAAAATCCGTTGATCCAAACCTGGGCATCACGGAAAATTCCATCAAACTGCAATTGAAAACGTCGGCCCGAATCTGCTTTTGCTATTGTGAAATGCTTACGGTACCATCCAATGCTTGTTGCCGGGAATAAACCTCCTACCGGTTTGTATCCATGACTTTCCACATCGGAATTATCCACCTGCACAAAAGGAAGTTCCACAGCCCAGTCATGCGGAAGATTGAGCGAACGCCAGCTGCTGTCGTTAAAACGTAAATCAATAGCAGTACCCGCAGCACCACCCGATTTAGAAAAGATGGTTTTTATACTGTAGTTAAAATCTTTCTCCGGATTGGCAGCATGGCCTAAAGCAAATTTCCAGTTGTTATCGAAGTTGATATGAGACCGTTGTGCTGATGCTGACAAGCTTACTCCTAAAACGCAGAGGATAAATGCGATAATCTTATATTTCATGTGTTCATTTTTATTTTTTTCGTTTACCACATGGTATTCGCCAAAAAATATTTAATCAAGAATATTTAATTTTTAAATGCATCCATTGCAACAGTTGGTTTTCCGCTGTTATCAAACGCACCAAGTGTATAACCATTCCATCCACCATAACTCTGCGGCTCCCAATAAAGCACACCTAAACCTTTATTGCCTGTTACCGATTTTACTTTCGTTATAAGGTCTGTTATAAATGATTTACACGCTGCTGCATTATCCCAGGGCATTCCAACTTCAACAATCATCACTTCTTTATTATAAATGTTAACCATGTCGTTCATATTGGCAAGACATAGCTGATTGGCATTTGTCCATCCCCCTGCTACATAAGAAGGATAAAGGGACATGCCAATAATATCAAACTTTGCACCGTTGCTGATTAAGCCCCCAATATTCCAACGGAATAAAGAATTCTCCCAGCCATTTGAAACATGCACAATTACTTTTGCAGAAGCGAACACCGCTTTTACTGCATCGTAACCTGCATTTATAAGTTGAGCATAATTACTCATATTGGAGGAGGCTTTCCCTTCAGGCCATAACATACCATCGTTGGTTTCATTACCAACCTGTACCCACTCAGGTGTAACACCTGCAGTTTTTAGTTGATTCAATACATCAGTGGTATGCACAGATAACGCATTTTTCATATCAGCAAAACTCATTGCTGCCCATGCTGCCGGTTTTGTTTGATGACCCGGATCGGCCCATGTATCGCTGTAATGAAAATCAATCATTACACGCAAACCAAGATTTTTTGCACGCAGCGCTTTTGCCACTACATCAGCAGTATTGTTCCAGGCAGGACTTGGGTTAACCCATACACGCAGACGAATGGTATTCATCCCAAGTGATTTCATCAAAGCAAAACATTCTGTTTCTGCACCTGCTGCAGTATAAAACTTTTTACCTGATGCTTCCATCTCCGTTACCCAGCTTATATCGGCTCCTTTCACAAATCCTGTTTCAACAACTGGAGGAACCGGATCCGGAGTCATTTTATTTTTTTTGCACGTAGATGACAATGCAACTGCTGCAAATAAAAGTCCCGCTGTATAAAATATCTTTCTCATTTACTTTTTTGAATTTTATAAATCCTTACCCTGCTAATACAACATTGTTACCGGCAGCAAAGTTAACACCCGTTGCAGCCCATTAATTGGTTGATGTGTTAAATATACTGCGTAAAGAAAGAACAGAGCCTGAATGACTTTTTAAGATTACTTATTCTCCATTAAACTTCTCAGCACACCTAATTCAACGCCTCTTATCTCAGCTAATCCACGCAACCGACCAATTCCAGAATACCCGGGATTTGTTTTCTTTTTTAAATCATCCAGCATCTGGTGACCATGATCCGGACGGACAGGTATTGAACATTTTCGTTGCTGCATAGCACTCACCAGTTCTTTAATAACTGCATACATATCCACATCTCCTTCCAGGTGGTTGTCTTCATGAAAATCACCGAGCTCATTTCTCCTGGTACTTCTTAAATGAATAAAATGAATACGGTTGCTGAACATTTTTACCATAGCAGGCAAATCATTACTGGGTATTACACCATACGACCC
>JBEBHT010000099.1:0-11640 GCA_040081135.1 Lacibacter sp.
CTTCAGTACTATCCCTCTCCCACCCAACTATCAGTTTGTGTACCGTTCACAGGTTGCCGGGTTGGATAACTGCTGGGATCTCTGGAAGAGATCAGACAATGTTGCTGTCATCAGTGTAAGAGGAAGTACACAAAAGGCCATCAGCTGGTTACAGAATTTTTATGCAGCAATGGTTCCTGCAAAAGGCGAATTGAAATTGAGTACAACAGAAACATTTACCTATGAACTGGCATCCAATCCCCAGGCAGCTGTTCATGTTGGATGGTTGGTTGGTACAGCTTTCTTATCAAAAGATATACTGCCGAAAATTGATTCATTATATAAAACAGGAACAAAAGAAATAATTATCATAGGTCATAGCCAGGGAGGTGCAATTTCTTTTTTATTAACAGCCTATCTCTACAATCTGCAGAAGCAGGGTAAGCTTCCTGCTGATATCCGTTTCAAAACTTATTGCAGTGCAGGACCAAAACCCGGCAATCTCTACTTTGCTTATGAATATGAAGCAGCCACACAGGGAGGCTGGGCATACAATGTTGTGAACGCAGCCGATTGGGTTCCTGAAGTTCCTTTCTCCATACAAACAGTCAATGATTTCAATACCACCAACCCCTTTGTGAATGCAGGAGCAATGATTAAAAAACAAAAGTTCCCGAAAAACATTGCATTGAAGCATGTGTATAACCGGTTAAATAAACCCACAAAAAAAGCACAAAGGAACTACCAGAAATTTCTGGGCAAGTACACTTCTAAAATGGTGAAGAATGAAATTCCCGGATTTGAACCACCTGTGTACTATACGAGTAATCATTATGTACGCACAGGAGCAACCATTGTATTAATGCCTGATGAAGAATATTACAAAACCTATCCTGACAATAAAGAAAATCCATTTATACATCATCTGCACCCACCTTATTTAATGCTGGCAGAAAAATTAAATTTTATGCAGACTGTTTCTTCATCGGCTCTAAATGGCGACTGGGAATTGAATTATATTTCCGGGATTAAGATTGCATTTGATGGATTGTATCCCAACAAAAAACCAATGATCCGTTTTGATGCAGGCAATAAAATAAGCGGCAATACAGGATGCAATCAATTTACAGGCATGGCTGCCATTAATGGAAATGCAATCAACTTTCCTGAACCAATGGCCATGACCAAAATGTTTTGTCCAGGTGAAGGTGAGCAGGTATTTCTGCAAATGTTGAAAAAGGTAAACAGTTACAGCGTAAGCAGCAACACACTTACTTTATTGATTGATGATATTGCCGTGATGAGGTTGATGAAAAAATAATACAACTGCTTTTCTATATGTCAGCAAAACCATTCTCACTTAAGAAAATACTCAGCCTTTTTTCTTTGTTTATCATACTTGCTTTTGCGCTGTTGGCGTTGAGACCGCTGCCGCAAGCAAGCTTAGAAAACTGTGCAAAGCATACAGGGATTGTTGCTGATGTAACGAAAGGTGGAGGTGAGGCTGATATAACCATTCATCTGAAAGACGATAAAAACAATTATTACATCAACAGGGGAACTGAATCTGGTCTTTCCATTCCAACACTGAAAGAACAACTGGTTAATAAGAACGCTGAACTGCTGACGATTAAACACTGGACTCCTTTAGACCCAACCTCCAGAACAAAACATATTGCAAAAATTACAGTTGGCAGTACTGTTCTTTATTCTGAAATTCGATAAAAAGAAATTCTGCACGAATACAATGACCAATTATTTCATTATCCCCGGGCTTGGAAATTCAGGAGAAGAACACTGGCAAACATTTTTTGAACAATCAGGAAATAATTTTCAGCGCATTGTTCAGCAGGAATGGGATGCACCCGACTGCAACGATTGGGTCAACACCATTGATAAAGCCATTGCAGCTTATGATCCCTCAACTGTTGTACTCATCGGCCACAGTTTAGGCTGTGTAACCATTGCACATTGGGCCAAACGTTCAAACAAAAAAATCAAAGGGGCATTGCTTGTCGCACCAAGCGATATTGAAGCATCGGTATATAGCTTTCCTGCAACAGGCTTCACTCCAATACCTGTTGATAAAATCAATTTCAAAACAATTGTTGTGGCAAGTGAAAACGATGAATGGGTAAGTTTAGAGCGGGCAAAGTTTTTTGCAGCAAACTGGGGAAGTGAATTTATTTCAATCGGCAATGCAGGCCATATCAATGCAGTATCAGGTTATGGGCAATGGCAGCAGGGACTGGAGATTTTAAAAAAGCTGGATTGAACCATATACCCTCTTTCAAGCCATTCACAACTATCCTCGCTATTCATTTTCTTAAGCTAATCTTAAGCAGGCACTAATCTGTTCCAAAAGATCAGCAATGCAACTTTGTAAAAAAATTGTATGATCACAGCTACTCATCTTCACGCCATGGTGGTTCACTTTCCCATCGCTTTATTACTCTTTGGTTTTTTGTCAGAAATAATTGCGCTGCTCTCTAAAAAACCTTTTTTTAAGCAGGCGGCATTCTATTTACTCATTGCAGGAACTCTCGGCACTATTGCTTCCTATCTGGCTGGTGATGCAGCAGGGGAAGGAATGGAAGAAGGAACAATGGGCAAAGCAATGGAACTGCACGAACAGGCTGCAACTATTTCATTGTGGCTCGCTATTGGAACAGCTGTTGTTTATATGGCTATGTTCTTTTTTAAATACAATAAAACCTGGGCAAGAGCAGTAAGTGTGCTGCTGTTTGCAGGTGTTATCAGTGCAATTGCCAGAACAGGTTACCTTGGTGGTGAATTAGTTTATAAACATGGTGCCGGCGTTCAATTGGCCCTTCCCGATTTTTCAAACCCCGCACCTGATAAAGATGAATGATAAAGCAAGACGATATTTTAATTAACTTACCAGCATGAGAATTCTATTGGCAGAAGATGAAACAGCAATTGCCGGTTTTATAAAAGATGGACTGGAAGAAGAAGGGTTTTCAGTAGATGTTGCTTCAAATGGCAGACAGGGACTTGAAATGGCAATAGACAATATTACTGAATATGATATTTTTTTGCTCGACTGGATGTTGCCCGGCATAAGTGGAATTGAAATCTGCAGAAGTATCCGGAAAGAAAATAAAACAGTACCGATTATTTTTCTTACTGCAAAAGATACTGTAGATGATACCGTTTTTGGATTGGAAGCCGGAGCAAACGATTATTTAAAAAAACCCTTTGCTTTCGAAGAATTACTGGCCCGTATAAAAGTGCTGCTCCGCAGCAAAGCTGGAGAACAAACCATTTTTGAAACAGAACAGATTCAGCTCAACACAGAAGTACACCTGGTTACAAAAAACGGGAAGCCGGTTGACCTTACACAAAAAGAATTTGCCCTGCTTGAATACCTGCTCCGCAACAAAGGAAAGGTTTGCAGGCGTACACGTATCATTGAAAAAATATGGGATGTTCATTTTGATAAAGACACATCTGTTATTGACGTATTCATTAACGCCCTTAGGAAAAAATTAGATACACAGGGAACAGAATCCTTTATCCAAACAGTGCGGGGAGTTGGTTACCGTGTAAACGATCATTCATGAAACTGAGTTTTAAAAAACGTATTGCCCTGTTTACCACGGTTACTGTTGCCTTCACAATGGCAATTGTTTTTGTTGTTATTTATGGAGTTGTTTTTTACAGTTCATACCGCCACCTTGACAATGATATTTTACTGGAAAAAGAAGAGATTCTGAATACCCTTGACTGGAAAGCAGACAGCATCATCATCAACAAGATGCCTGAATGGGAAGAAGCTGAACATAAAAAAATAGAGGTCAATCCAACTTTTATTCAGATTGTTGATAACAGGGAACGGATGATTTTTAAATCGGCCAATCTCCAGTCCAATCATTTTCAATTCAATCCCTCCAATGAAAAGGAATACTTTTTTAACAGTCATATTGATAAACAACGGATCAGGCTCGGCCAATTTTCTATCAGGAACGACGAAGGAAAAGTGATTGGCCAATTAACGATTGGCATTTCACAGCAGGAATCGTTTAATGTTTTACACAATCTGCTTCTCACACTTTGTATTTCATTCCCAATAGTATTGCTTATTTTATATATCGCCATTTATCTCACTGCATCAAAAGCGATTGCACCGGTGCACCGGTTAATCCAAACAGCTTCGGGAATTAATGATTCAAACATCAATACCAGGTTACCATTACCTGAAAATGAAGATGAACTGTACCATCTTACAAAAACAATCAATGAATTACTTAGCCGGATTGATATCAGCATTCAGCAGCAAAAACAATTTACTGCCGATGCATCGCATGAAATAAGAACTCCACTGGCAGCCATTCGTGGTACACTGGAAGTATTGCTGCGTAAAAAAAGAGATCCCGAACAATATGAAGAAAAAATAAAAGAAGTAATCGGGCAAACAGACAGACTGAATCAGTTACTTGATCAGTTATTACAATTGGCAAGGCTTGAATCAGGTTCTGTTAAAAAAGAAATCGTGAATCTCAATAAACTGATGCTGGAATCAGTTTCGAAATGGGAAAAGAAATCAACAGAAAAAAAGATGCAGGCAGTGATAACTATGCCAGAGAATACAACTGTTACAGCTGATCCGCTTTTCTTAGGCATCATCATTGATAATCTCTTCAGCAATGCGGTAAAGTATGGCGCTGAAAATGGCAGCATCTTTTGCAATTGGGACGAAAAGAATAAACTGTTTTCCATTACGAATGATGGCCCGGGTATTGAAGCGGAACAGTTTCCGTTATTGTTTAACCGTTTTTACCGTACAGATCATTCAAGGAGTTCACAAATACCCGGAAGCGGACTGGGGCTTGCCATTGTAAAAAAACTATCCGATCTGCAACACATCCACATTTCCGTTCACAGCATGAGCGGCAGAACTAAGTTCACGCTGCATTTTTCTTCCTGAATCTTTAGCCAATCTTAAGAAAGCACAAAGACAGCCTGAAGCCGGGCAGTTGCAACTTTGCTGTATCAATTATTTAAATCAACAAAAATAAATTACACATGAAAAAGTTCTTATTTGTTCCCGCCATATTACTTGCAGTGAGCAGCCTGTTTTTTACTTCCTGCGCAAATACAGATAAAAACACCGCACTGAAATCACCGTCACAAACCGATACAACTGCTTCTGCCCAAAAAGAAGATAATGAAACGGGTGAAAATGAAGCAAAAGAAAACGACGAAAATGAAAGCAATGAAAAAACCTCCATTGTAAAACAAGCAAGTATGGTGAATGGTGCTGATGCGAAATCGAAAACAATTGAAAATCTGCAGGCCGCATTCAAAGGTGAAACAACTGCCAGTGCAAAATATGCAGCTTATTCAAAACAGGCAGAGAAAGAAGGTTTTCATCAAATTGCTTTACTGTTTAAAGCAGCATCAACTGCGGAAAATATTCATGCCAATAATCATAAAGCTGTTTTACAGGAGTCAGATATTTCAGTGCCGGTTATCAAACCCGAATTCACAGTAAAATCAACAAAAGAAAACCTGGAAGATGCAATTAAAGGTGAGACCTATGAGGCAACTGTAATGTATCCTGAGTTTCTTACTACAGCAAACGAAGCAGGAAATCAATTGGCAATGATCAGTTTAAACTATGCTTACAAAACAGAAAAGAAGCATCGGGTAATGTACGAAACAGCACTGAAAGCACTCCAGAACAATACAGTAAAATCATTGCCATCTGTTTTCTATGTATGTTCAACTTGTGGTAATACATATGAAACAAAAGCACCGGCACGTTGCGGAATATCTATGACAACTTCAGAAAAATTCATCAAAATAACTTCCTTGTAAAACCAATTATAAAACTTCTGTGCGCTGTGTTAAATACAGTGTACAGAGTTTTTTAAGATTACTATTAAATACCAGTATATCAAAAACCAATTTAAAAAAATAATACTCATGAAAAAAAATCTGTTCTCAAAAACTCTTTTAACCTTACTTATTTCAGGTGTAATTGTTTTTTTTGGCTGTCAGAAAAACAACCAAAGCGAAGCAACACCCGCAGGCAAACAAAAAGTAGCAGTTTATCTCAATGATGACCCTTCCTTTAGTTTCTCAAAAGTATTGATCGATATCCGATATGTTGAAGTGAAGGTTGATACAGGATCAGTTGTGAATCCACATCACGAACAGGATGAAGATGGTGATGACGATCATCAAAGTCATGATAGTTATGGCCAATGGGATACGATTCAGGTAAACCCGGGTGTATATGATTTGCTTACATTAAGAAATGGTGTAGACACATTGCTGGCGAACGGATATGTTTGGCATGGCCGTATAACTAAAGTACGATTTACATTAGGCACCAACAATACTGTTTGGACAGACAGCACGCATTCTTCTCCACTGAGAATATGTGAAAACAGTCCGTATGTATACGTTAAGCTCGGCGCTAACACCATCGATACTTTACCAGGCGGGCTGGTTCATATCCGCATTGATTTCGATGTAAATAAATCTATTAAACTGAAAAATGGCAGCTTCTGTCTGAAAGCAGAGCTGAAAGCCTACTCACACAATAATACCGGAAGAATTGAAGGGAAAGTATATCCAAAAGATGCAAGACCGTTGATAACAGTATTCAACAGTACTGATACAGCTTTTGCAACTCCTTTTAATAATGGAGAATATAAATTAACAGGATTAAAAGAAGGTATTTACTCTATCTATTATGATGCAGTTGCCCCATATGTTGATACAACAATAACGAATGTGAGAGTATATCGGGGAGTTGAAACGAAAATACCCACCCTTACATTTAGAAAATAAGTAGTTGGCTAAGTTTTGGTTAAGTTTGATCAAAGACCGGGTTGGTTACCCGGTCTTATTTTTTTATTGCAATTTTTGGTCGCTGATCACAAAACTATTTTCCATCGTTCAGACCGCCTGCAGCGTGCCGACCGGTTAACACTCACTCAACGAAATCGGAATATTAATTGCCAATCCCCCTTCAGCCGTTTCCTTATACTTCGTGTTCATATCCTTGGCCGTATCCCACATCGTTTTCACTACAGCATCTAAAGAAACTTTTGCAAAGTCAGGTGTACTCTGCATAGCCAACTGTGAAGCAGTGATGGCTTTAATAGCACCCATTGTATTACGTTCAATACAGGGCACCTGTACCAATCCTGCAATGGGATCGCAGGTTAAACCCAAATGATGTTCCATCGCAATTTCAGCAGCCATCAACACCTGCTTTTGTGTACCACCCATACATTCAGTTAAAGCAGCAGCAGCCATTGCACTCGATACACCAATCTCTGCCTGGCATCCGCCCATAGCAGCAGAAATAGTAGAACCCTTTTTAAAAATACTTCCTACTTCAGAAGCCGTTAATAAAAAACGGATAATCTTATCATCATCACAGTAACTATTGGCATCATTACAAAAACAAACATAATACATCAGCACAGCTGGAATCACCCCCGCAGCACCGTTAGTAGGAGCCGTCACCACTCTTCCAAACGATGCATTCTCTTCATTCACCGCCAATGCAAAACAACTTACCCAATCCAATGTGTAAGTAAAATTATTCCCACCCGAACGGATGGCTTCAATCCATGTATTAAAATCAATATAAATTTTCTCCTTCAGTAATTTTTTATTCAACCCGGCAGCACGGCGTTTTACATTTAATCCTCCCGGCAAATAACCTTCAACATGGCAGCCATTGTAAATACACTCATGCATTACTCTCCAGATATTGAGTACAGCATCTCTTGTTTCTGTTTCGCTTCGCCAGGCATGTTCATTTTCCATCACCACTTCACTTACACTCATTCCTGTTTTCATACACCAGTGCAACAGATCCTGTGCTGAATCAATCGGGAAAGGTAACTGCACCTGCTGCTTTCCTTTCAGCGATTCACCTTCTTTCACCACAAAACCACCACCAATAGAATAATACGTTTCAGCAATAGAATCGCCGTTTGAATATTCTGCAAGAAATGTAACCGCATTGGGATGAAAAGGTAAACTCTCATGCTGTAAGAAATCAATATCCTCTCTCGGATCAAATGCCAGTTCATGTTTTCCTCCCAGCAAAATTTCTTTCATGGCAGCAATATCATGGATCTTGGCATCAATCGAATTCACATTAAACGTAACAGGATCATCACCACTCAATCCAAGCTGTATGGCGATATCTGTTCCATGTCCCTTTCCTGTTTTGGCCAACGAACCGTACAGCAATACACGAACAGACAATACTTTATCCAACAGATCTTTTTCAATGATCGATTGTACAAAACGCTGAGCGGCACGCCACGGACCCAGCGTATGACTGCTGGATGGGCCCACTCCTATTTTAAACATATCAAAAACGGAAATTGGTTCGTATTGCAAGCGGTTGAGTTTTTACAAAAGTAGGGCAAATAAAAAACCCCTGCTGTTAATTGCAGGGGTTTAAATATGAAAGTGTTTGATTAGTTCGTAACAGTAATCAGCTTTACTTCAAAAATCAGCATGGAATTAGGTGGAATTGTATAAACACCGATATTGGAATTATAAATTCCGTTTGCTCCATAACCCATACTTGCAGGTATAAACAGTCTCATCTTTGTTCCGGCACCCGCCACCTGTAATCCTCTTGTCCATCCTTCAATTACACCGCCTAATTCAAATGAGGCAGTACTTGTACCTGTTGTTTGATCAAATATAGTCCCGCTTGGAAGATAACCTTTATACGTTACGTTTACAACGCCGCAAAGGTTGGTAGGTTTTGTTCCTGTTCCAACTGAATCAATCACATAATACAAACCGCTGCCTGCCAGTTCAACTGCAGTAGTAATATTATTCGCAGCAAGGTAATTGGTTACAACCAGTTTCTCATCTGCCGGGGCAACAGTTGTTCCTGCCTTATAAGTGCATTCGTTACTTGTTTTCTTTTTACACGATCCAATTGTAAGCGCTACTAAGGACAAAATAATAAGGGTATACTTCATTGCTGTTTTTTTCTTCTTGTTTAAATAATGCGGCAAATATATTTGTTTGATGTCTTACTCTGTTGTTTTAAATCTTTCATCTGTCAATAAACTCAAGAGATTAACAAGGGCTTTGCAAACTGCTGCTTCTTTCTTTCAGCCTGCATCCACCATTTCATGATTGCTGTTCGGGCTTAACCGCTGCATCATGTTCATATTTTTCTTTCAGTTCCCTGTACTGCTGCTCACGCATATCCCATTTAAAGTACATGCGGAAGATGGCATAAAACACCACAATCAGCAAAATAGCAATCAATATCATCGTTAACTGAGTACCCGATATATAGGGCATACGGTTATACCATCCACGGAACATTACACTCAGTAATATGGGCAAACCAAAGGCAAAACCAATTGGCAGGCCAATCAGCATCTGCTTCAGTACTTTCTTCTCCTTCAGCCGGTTTTCTTCCCACCAGCTCATAAAATCCTTCTCTTCATTGGTCATCTGCGGCTAATTTGGGGTAAAATTAGTCAACCCGGGGCAGTAAACCCTTTATTTACTATGCTGGCACAATGTTTTTAAGTAAGTTTGAAAAAAAACATCCGTGAAAATCCAGGACTTATTGCCTCAGTACCTTTACCAGCAGAAGAAATTAACCCTTCCGGGGCTTGGCACTTTCGAACTCAATTCAGCCATTAATGTATACGAACTCAAAGAAGAAGGCTGGCCCGAAAATACTATCACCTTTGCGCCGGATCGCAGTGCAAAACTCTCCGATGAGCTACTTGCCTACATTGTACAGCATACAGGTAAAATGAAACCGCTGGCTTTCAGCGATCTTGAATCGCACCTCAGCAATGGTGTGCAGATGCTCAACATTGGCAAACCTTTTCCACTCAAAGGAATTGGTTCCTTAACAAAAATCAACAATGGCGATTTGGTTTTTCATCAGGGCACACCTGCACTTGAAAAAATTGATTCCATTAATACAGATCATGTAAAAGACAGAACTGCCGAGCAGGACGAGATCAATGAAATTGATTTCACCCATTCACCCGAAAAGAGTTCAAAGAAAGTAATTATTATACTGGCATCAGTACTTGCCGTGGCATTGATTGCATGGGCCGTGTATTTAGCAATGCCCAAAAAGCAAACAACAGCTGTAACAGAACAGGATGAAACAACACAACAGGATACGATTGCTGCTACCCCGCCTGCAATAACTGATACAACAGCAGCAAAACCCGATACTGCCATCAGCAGAAAACCTGATTCAATTGTTGTGGCGCCAACTCCTGTAACAGTTACACCAAGCGGCACATTCCAGTTGGTGATACAGCAATTCAAATCAAAAGCGCTTGCACAGCAAAAGTTTGATGTATTGAAACTGCGTGGACATAATGTGGAGCTGAAGATGAAAGACAGCACCCGCTACCAGATTATTTTAAATGTGAACCGGCCGTTGAGCGATACAACTTATGTGCGTGATTCGTTGAAGAGATGGTATCTCTGGAAATCCTATCTCGTAAAATAAGTCTTGCACATGAAGCAGCGCACAGGATTGCTTTTCATTTTATTCGGCATCATCACTATTGCTGATCTGTTATTAACCTGGTTCAATCAAAACGAACTTCGCTGGTTTACAAAACCATTGCTGATTCCCATTTTAGCCATTGCATTTTATATTGGCTCAGCAAAAAAAAGCGGACAGCTGTTTTATTTTATCCTTCTTGCTTTATTTCTTTCATGGGGTGGCGATGTGTTGCTGCAAATGAAGGGCATGTTTATTCCCGGACTCGTTTCTTTTTTACTGGCCCATGTATTTTATATCCTGTATTTCATTAAAACCACTCCAACTAAAAAAGGGTTGTTGCAGTTTCAACCACTCATTGGGTTACCTGTATTGGTGTACATTGTTATTTTTCTTTACTTACTCTACCCTTTTCTCGATGCATTAAAAATACCCGTTACTGTTTATGGTATTACCATTGGCACCATGCTGCTTATGGCCATTAATACCAAACGAAAAGTAAGCGATGATGCTTCCACCCTTTTCTTTAACGGTGCATTGCAGTTTGTAATTTCTGATTCTATTCTTGCCGTGAACCTCTTTGCATATCCCAACCAGGTGCTGAGTTTATGTGTGATGGCTACTTATGCTTCTGCACAGTATTTGATTGTGAAGGGGGCGTTGGTGAATGAGGGGTGATTAATTTTAATGCGAATACATTTTTGACGGCTGCATCTTATAGCATAAATTTATTTGTTAGTGGCAAGGCTAAGACAATAAAACACTAACATGACATGATAAAATTACGAATGCCTTTTCAGAATTATGAAGACAAACAATCCCCTAAATGAGTGACAAAAACACGATAGTACTTATAGGAAAAGCTATTCGAGAAGGTAAGTACCTTAGTATTAAATACAAAAATAAAACTGGAGATATTACTCCGTTTTGGATATCTATATTGGATATTAATGCTAACAATGAACTTCGTGTTAACATGTTCAATGTCACAAAAGATGAACCACTTTTAGATAGAAAAATTTTTATTTCAAGTATTCTAAAAGCTGAAATTCTAAAATTTTCACATTATGATGTTTCAGAGGAATTGCTAAAAAAAATTGACGAGGATGAGAGTTTACAGAAATATGAATTTGATAGGTATGATAATAAAT
>JBEBHT010000499.1:0-2652 GCA_040081135.1 Lacibacter sp.
ATTTATACCCCTTATCTGAGAAAGCAGGAATGGAAAACCCATATAAAACATCATTTTCATAGGCATAAATGCGGCTGTCGTAGCTATCGGTTTCAAAGTATTGCAGCCTGAGGTTTCCGGCAAAAGGCTTTTGTTCGGGCTTGTAAAAAATGTCAAAAAAGGTAAGAAAACCCCTGCTTTCAAGTGGACCTTTTATGTCATACCACATCGCATCCAAACGGTAACGAAGAGTAATTGAAGGGCTCACTTTGTATTGCAGCTGCGTTCGCCAGTTTTTTCTTGATACAGGAGATACCAGAGCAGTATTCAATTCTCCATCAGAAGTATAGTTTAAAGCCTTACTCTCCTGCCGGTAACGTGTATAGATTTCAATTTGTTTGTTGGGCCGATGCGTCAATTGAACCAGGTAATCGGCTCCGTTTGATGGCGCATCCACTCTGAACCGTAGATATGGGAAGCGGTAAAGGTCCATGTAAGCATCGAGTTTCCATTTTGAGGTTGGTTTGATGGATGCCCCGGTGAATAGCCCCTTTTCATTCGTTGGGAATGTGCCTTCTGTAAAAGCATTTCCAAAAATGGATTGGTAGCCTGTTTCAATATTTCTGTAAACAACAGACAGATCAATTTTTGGATCAACAGCCATCAGTAACCCACTCATCATTGCATAGTAATTACTGTTATGATTGGCAGCTTCACCAAACCAATGCAGGTTTCGCCAGGTATATGACCAGTCAAAGCTGAAGTTAGTCAACCTTTTTCCACGAAAAGCGAAGTTGTTATAAGGCTGGTCATCTTTGTTATAAGGTGGATTGAACTGAAAGTGAACAGCATTCAATCCAATATGCAGATTATTTATGTTATAACTGAAGTTGCCGCCAAATGAATTCATCTGCACAGCATTTTTATCTGCCTGTTCATTGTTGGTTCTGTGTAACCCTGAAGTGATCAGTGACGAAAAATAATCTTCAGCATTCAGGGTATCAGCCAAAATATTTCCACTCACTTTCCTGAAAGAAGCAAACCCCGTTAACTGAAAATGATTCTTTTCAAGTGTAATGCCGGCACCACGGTTAAAGAAGTATTCGCTGGTAGAATTGAATGGACGAAGAATAGAAGCCTGCCGTTTTATATTCGTGATCTCTACACTTTTTCTGAATGCAAGTGATTGCCACTGCATCAAACCCTGTCCCATATTGACTGTGTAATCACCAATCGCCAGGTTTTTAATCATACCAACATTCCTTACAAACAGATGAGCAGAATAATAATCAAACCCATACTTCTGCGCTCCTTTAAACCATTGCTCACCGGGATCTTTTTCTGCGGTTACTCCATACTGCAATAAATTCCTGTAGATATATTTATACCTGAACAGCATCCTTTCTCTCCCACCAGGATAAAAACTTGTTGCCGAAGTGTCATTCTTCCTTCGAAACCCTTCTGCCTTTTCAAGCACATAAGTAAGTCTTGATAAAACAGAATGTTCTCCTCCTGAGAACCGCTGTTTGAAATCCTGTTGCACGGTTACCGCAGAACCCATCATTATATAAGGAAGGAACTTTTGAATGGTTTCATTATCCCATGATGGAACAGCCTGCAATTCATACAGGTTAATCAGCCTGCCAAACAGTTTACGGTAGTTTAAAAAATTGGCGATATGTAAAGGAGAAAGAAACGGGAACTCTTTCAGCTCGGTTTCTGTTGCGTTATTCAGATTCAATTTATTCTTTCTGTAATGCTGAAGTGACTGCAGATAAGAATCATCTTCAGTTTCTGCATCATCAACTTCGGTCAGGTTTTCAATCTGCTGTTCAGCAACCGGAATTTCCTGCGCAACAGAAATTGCAGCAACAAAAAGAAACAATATCAGCAATAGCTTTCTCACTCCTTACTGTTATCTTTCTGTTTAAAATCAAAGAGCAACATTACAGCAGGTGATACACCTAATTGCGGATGATAAGCAGTAGCAACATCAACTCTGAATTGTCCAAACTTTAAACCAACACCCACAAAGGGCTGTGTGTTCACAGTATTGATTCCTGCCCGTATCAACAACTGTTTTACCAATACATATTGAAAAGCCGCATTCACACCAACATTCCTATTTTCTTCTTTGATCAATTCTGCACTGATAAAAAATTTGTCTGATGCTTCATACCCGATTCCACCACGGTATACCGATGCAATTTTTTCATTGGCAGTTTTATTCAATACACCACCAACAGGATTGAATACACTGAAACCTGCATGTAATTTTTCACTTAAGTGCATTAATAGCCCAGCTTCAAAATGAAAGGTAGAGGCACTTCCATATACGGGTATCCGCAAGTTGTAGTAATTAAACTTTAATCCCACATCAATCTTACTGCCTATTGAACGGGCATAACCCAAACCAAGCTGCGTTTCGTTATAATTGCTGTATCCAAAATAATCGGCCTGCAAACCAAATGTGCCGGAATTGGTTTGAAAACCTGCAACAGCAGTATATTGGCTGAATGCATTCAGTAAAAACCTCCTTTCGCTGTAAACACCTGCTCCGCTTTGCTGCAAATTGGAAAGTGCTGCCGGATTAATGATAAAGGAGAATTGATCTGTTGACTGTTTGCTGTAGGCTCCAAGCCCCGGATAACTGCTGATTAACGGTTGCCGAAC
>JBEBHT010000100.1:0-11587 GCA_040081135.1 Lacibacter sp.
AAACATCATGTGTATACAATTCAACGGTATGTTTACCCGGCAAGCCTCCTGTGTTTTTAACCGTAATACTTACTGTTAATTTTTCATCGCCTTTTAATTTAGTTGTGCTTAACTGTATATCGCCATACTCAAAAGTTGTATAACTCAATCCATGACCAAAAGGATACAGTGGATTGTAGCCTGTATGTATATCATCATTAAATACTTCTCTAACATCTTCTGAAGGTTTACGGTCGTATAAAACTATTTCCCCCATGCTTCTTGGATAGCTGAATGGCAGAATTCCATCAGGGTTGTAATCGCCAAACAATACATCAGCAACTGCTTCACCTGTTTTTTTACCGCTCCAGTAAGCCATTAATATTCCTTTTGCAGGAGGTTCAATATTGGTGATAAACCTGGGCCTTCCTTCTGTTAACACCAATATCACTGGCTTGCCGGTTAAATAAGCCGCCTTTACGAGATCTACCTGATTTTTATCCAATGCCAGATCAGGTGTATTGCCGGGGCTTTCAGCATAAGCATTTTCACCAATGCATAAAATAATTACATCAGCATTTGCAGCCGCATTCGTTAATGCCGCAATATCATAGTTCATGGAATTGTCAAATCCTTTACCGGATGTAGTAATAATATTTGCTTCTCCAACTTTATCCTTAATTGCCTGGTAAATTGTTTTACTGTCTTTAGGATACCACTGTTCTTCTTTTCCCTGCCAGGTATAACTCCAGCAGCCATTCAATGCACTGATGCTTTGTGCCGAAGGACCTGCAACCAGCACTTTTGTATTCTTAGCAAGTGGTAATATATTATTTTGATTTTTGAGCAACGTCATTGCTTCACGTGCTGCATCAAGTGCAAGTGTCTGGTATTCGGGTTTACCGAAATTTTCAAGAGCTGCTGCTTCAGGATATGGATTCTCAAACAATCCTGTTTTCATTTTTAATGCCAGTATTCTTTTTACTGCATCATCAATCCGTGTCATTTTCACTTCACCTTTCTTCACTGCTTCAATCAATAAATCATAAAATGAAAAATCACTTGGCACCATGCTCATATCAATTCCTGCATTTACAGCCATTACTACTGCTTCTCTTGGTGTTGCTGCCACATGATGCCATGTGTGCAGACGTTTAATATCTTCCCAATCAGTAACTATCAGTCCTTCAAAACCAAGTTCAGTTCTTAATACATCCGTTAATAAATATTTACTGGAATGAACAGGTACTCCATTGATTTCACTGGAGTTGATCATGATGGTTGATGAACCTGCTTTTACCGCTTCCCTAAACTGCGGCAAATAATATTCTCTCAATTCTATTTCAGGCAAATAAATCGGTGTTCTGTCCTTTCCATTTCTCGATGCAGAATATCCGAGATAATGTTTCATACAACTTGCTACGGCGGTAGGGCTTTTTAATCCATCTTCTTCATAAGCTGTAATTCCTGCAGCACCCATAGTTTTAACAATGAATACATCTTCGCCGTAGGTTTCAGGAAATCTTGACCATAAAGGCTGACGGCCGATATCCAGTACAGGAGCAAAGTTCCAGCGAACTCCTGATGCTCTTAATTCCTTTGCAGTAACTTTTGCTGCTGTAGCAACCAATGCAGGATTTCTTGTTGCAGCCATCGCAATATTCTGCGGGAACAATGTTGAGTTGAGTGTATAGGTTTGGCCATGAATAGCATCTAAACCATAAATAATCGGAATTTTTAAACGGGTATTTTTTGTTTCGTCCTGGATCTGTGTGATGATTTTTCTCCAGGTTTCCACACTTAATGCATGAGCAGTTGTGTTTAACATCGATCCTACTTTGTAATCAACAACAGCTTTTTTCAGTAAGGCTGCATCCAGCGTGCCATCTTCATTTGCCCAGGCACCTTTTGCAATTACTGCCAGTGTAACCTGGGTCATTTGACCAACCTTCTCTTCTAAGGTCATCTTTTTTAAAAGATCTTCCACCTTTTGTTCAACTGTTTTACTGTTTTGATTGATGGCTGCAACCGAAAGCGCAGCAATAAGAAGCAATGCACTTAATTTTTTCATGTGTTCATATTTATTTTATTGTTGGCCACACAGTATAACCACAAAAATGATCATCGCAGTTGGCATAAATTAGCTCGATCATTTTTATGGTTATGTCATTTTGATTTTGGTTTGATCTTTTTAATAACCGGCTTTTCAACTGTTAATCTCAGCAATACCACATCATGCCCCTGTACAATTCCTGTCCATGCGTTCCTGGTTGTTCCAGTTTCTTTTTTCATCCACAGGTCCCTAATGCCGTAAGTTGTTTTATTAAAGTTGATAAACGTATTCGAAACAGAATCAGATACAGGGTTTTGTTTAAAATCATAAGTCACAGAAGCCGGCTTTTTGCTGCGGTTTAAAAAGCAGATAGCAAGTTCATTGTGAGCAAGTGGTTTTATCCATGTATCTACACTGTCCTTTTGCTGATAAAGATAAGCCTGCACTCCCAAAGAATCCTGATCAACTGCAATTGCTTCTTTATCCGTGAGTATTGAAACCGTTTCTTTGGTCATCGCCCTTAAATCATTCCCTGCAATTAGTGGAGCTGCCAGCATGCACCACATAGAGAAATGTGCCCTGTCTTCACTTACACTCATTCCATTTCCCACTTCCATCATATCAGGATCATTCCAATGACCAGGACCTGCATACTGGCGGATATTTTTCCGCATGTCAATAATATGAGTTACTCCCAAGCTCTTCCATGTGCCATGATCTTTAATACAATCAAAACAATTATAAATATCACCGCTGATACGCCATAGCTGGCCGATATCTTTTGCCCATAACCAGGGCTGGTTATCGCCCCATTCGCATAAGCTGAAAACTATTGGTCGGCCAGCCACCTTAATTGCTTTACTCATTGTACGGTAAGCTTCTTTTGCATTGATTCCCTCGGTACTGCACCAGTCGTATTTCAGAAAATCTATTTCAAGTGATGCATAGAAACGTGCATCCTGATATTCGTATCCTCTTGTGCCGGGATAACCTGCACAGGTTAATGTACCTGCACAATTATATAAACCAAACTTTAATCCTTTGGAATGCACATAATCAATAACCGCTTTTAATCCATTGGGAAATTTTTGCGGATCGGTAACAAGGTCGCCATTTTTATTTCTTTCTTTTGCCATCCAGCCATCATCCAGAACAATATAGTTATAACCTGCATCCTTCATTCCGCTCTTTACCATATCATCCGCAATTTCCATCACCAGCTTTTCAGAAATATTTGTTTGAAATGTATTCCAGCTGTTCCATCCCATTGGAGGTGTTGGAGCCAATCCTTCAAACTTCTGTGCGTAAATAAATGTAACAGGAAGAATCAACAGAAATGCAAGTGCGATTTTTTTCATGTGCTGGATTTATTTTTTATCAACAGTCATAATCACTGCTCCTAAAGCAGGAACTGTAACCCTTATGCCATTTGATGTTACTGATGATCTTGCTTTCAGTGTATGATAATTTGCGGGGCCACCTGCATCCAGGGTTGGACCAACGCCATTCACCAATACCTTACGGGAAAATTCACCATTATCATTACTGCCTTCTAAACTGTACCAGTAAAACCTGTTACCATAATAGAAGTTTTTCATTTTCACTACAACTGTCTGTGATGTGGATGAAGTATTGATCAGTGTAACGTTTACCTGGCCGGAAGTATAAGTTGATGAATAGGCTTTAATACTTACGCCACCTGTTACTGTATTATTCACCAGCCTGTCACCCAGCATTTTTTGAAAGTAATACATATAATAAAAACTTGGACGTGGGCTCCACTTGGCAATACCCGGTTCATCACCACTGCTGAACAATCCATGATCATTACCATTACTCCATCCGTTTAATAAATCCCATCGTGCAGACATGCCATATTTATTTTTCAGGGCTTCCCCCATTACCAGCAATGCAAATAGGCCACTTGTATTTGATACCTGTTGTTTGCTATCCTTTGCCCACATATTCCATTCGTCCATTGCAATAGGTTTTACAGTAGCTCCGTTTGTCTGCAAAGCCTGCGTAACAAAATTCATCATCGTTCCCGGAACAGAATAGGCAGCGGAAAGAACAACAGATGCGTTTGAATTCTGATCAAATGGAGTAAAATAATTATGCACCACGTAAAAATCAGCCTTGTTGCCTACACCCGGAATCATACCTGTGTTCCAGGTTTTGATTGTGTTTGTTTGCCAGGATTCTGTTGCAGGTGATTCAACCGTAACCGCACCGATATAAATCTTCTTTCCAATTTCAGTTGCTGCTTTTTGCATGGAATCAACAAACTCTTTAAAATGCTGTGCATACAAAGCACCCGTTAAAAATTCAGGCTGACCATCTTTGTTTGCAGCCAGATCAATACGATAACCCCATTCCCAGTTACCATAGTTTTCATTTCCAATTTCCCAGTACTGAGTGCGGCCATTATCGTAACGTACCCAATCGGCTGCAAGATGTGCAGCATCAGCAACAGGGTTTGCACCTGTACCATAGCGTGCATAACCATAATTGATTGTTATGATCCCTTTATTATTTGTTTGCTGCAACATGGTATAATAATTATCCAGGTTACACTGCCAGTTATAAGTTGTTTTTCCGTACGTAAACTGAGAAGGTTCTTTTGTACCATCATCTTTTGTAAACATGGTTGGTGCTCCGGGAGGATTAACACCTTGATCTGCATTCCAGAAATAGGCATCACTGGAACTACCGCCGGGAAAACGGATAATATGTGGATGTAAATTAGTAACGGGTGTAATAAACCTTGCATCACCTGCAACAGGGCCCATCCACCAAACTGCGTTATGTCCAAATTCAGACAAAGGAATTTTTGTGATGATAGATGAGGCATCAACAGTAACTGTATTAGTTGCAGTTGCAGGGATACTGCCCTCATCATAAGAAGGTGCCGTAAATGTTCTTGGCTGCCAGTCATCCAGAAAAAAACCAATTGTATTAGCTACCAGAGGATCCACGCCGGGTATAACCACTGTATCTGTAATAACAGGCGGTACAGGCGGAGCAGGCGTTACTCCTTTATTTTTTTTGCAGCTAAAAACAAATACTATCAGCAGCAGAAGGAGAACGGTTTTCAGCAAATTATTTTTCATACAATTACATTTAATCAGGGTACAATTGAAATACGTTTATACATTTCCATACAGGCCCTGCTGTTATGATAAGGGCATTTCCAGAAACCTGCTTTTTCTTTCTGCATCAGTGAGTAATCTTTATGTACTCCCCAATACCATTCGCCCTTTTCTTTATTGAGAATATATTTTTTTACAAATTCCCAGCTTTGCAAAGAGTACTGCAGGTATTTCTCATTACCATTTAACTGGTAAGCATTAAAAAATCCAATCATTGCTTCAGCTTGTGGCCATGAATGCTTTTCGTGAATCAGTAAATTCTTTTCCGGCTCATATTCATACCATAATCCTCCATCGGTATCCAAACCTTCAGCAGCTGCATCAGCTATTGAAATAGCAAGCTGTTTAAATATTTCGATCAGGGATTGATGTTCTATTGCTTCTGCACATTGCTGCAACAGCCATGATGCTTCAATATCGTGCCCGTAAGATTGCAGGGTTGATTTCGATATCCAGTCATCAGTAAAAAAAAGATGGAGGTGGTAATTTTCTTTGCTGATGAAATGCTGCTGAAATAATTCAATCAGGTGAATAATTTTTTTTCTCAGTCCATCATCAGGCCATACTTTATAAAGTTCTGCATACGCTTCTATTATATGCAGATGCGTATTCATCGTCTTTCGTTCATTGTCATCCTTATCACTTAAACGTAAATCATCTGCATCTTTCCACTTCCTGTCAAATGCTTCAATATATCCACCTTTCTTTTCATCAAAACTGTACTGTTCAATACAGTTATACAGATCCTTTGCAAAATGCAAGGCTATTCCGTTGCCGGAAGCTTTATAATAAGCTGCCATTCCATAAATGCAGAAAGCAATGCCGTAAATCTGTTTCCTGCCATCCATCATTTTCCCTGCAGGATTAACCGACCAGAACACTCCTCCATATTCATGATCAATAAAATGATCAATAATATAACTTAAAGCAGTTTCGGCTGTATTGAGATGTGATTGTTCTTTTGTGAATTCATAAGCAGCAGAGAATGTCCAGAGTATGCGGCTGTTAAGAACAATTCCTTTCGGAGCAGTTCTGTCAGGAATATTTTCATTGTTGATGCTGCCATAAAAACCACCTTGCTCCTTGTCGATGGTATACTTCATCCAGTAAGAGAGAATTGTATTCAGTTCTTCTTTCATTTCAGACTTATACTGTGTTAAAATGTCTGAACTGATATCTGCTTTCAGGGTTGTCATTACTTCAGTGAAGTTCTGGTTTTGCTATCTACCTTACCATTTGCTACTTTCACTAACTCATCCGATAAATTTTTGTCAATGAGGGCCGTTAATGTTTTCACTGTTTCTGCAGATTTGTATCCATCGGCTGCGGTATTAATCACATAGTCGAGCAACCGATCCACTGTTGAAGTTGCCACATGCAAACGTGTATCAGAAGAAGCGTAATAAATAAATACGGTTCCATCATCGTCGGCAATCCAGCCATTACTGAAAACCACATTCGATACATCTCCGATACGCTCCTCATCTTCAGGCGCCATAAAATAACCGGCAGGTTTGTATATTATTTTAGTGAGATCATTCAGATCCGTCATAAAGATATACAGCACATACCTTAATCCTGCTGCTGTATTTCTTACACCATGAGCAAGATGCAGCCATCCTAATTTTGTTTTGAAAGGTGCAGGCCCCAGACCATTCTTCATTTCATAAACGGTATGGTATATTTTTTTATCAATCACAATTTCCTTTTCAATCCTTGCATCTTCTATTGTATCGCTTAATCCAAAGCCAATGCCTCCGCCTTTGCCTGCTTCAATAAAACTATCCTGCGGCCTTGTATAGAAAGCATATTTTCCATTTACAAACTCCGGATGTAACACAACATTTCTTTGCTGTGGTGATGGAGTAACAAGATCATTCAGTCTTTCCCAGCTAACCAGGTCTTTTGTTCTTGCTATTCCGCATTGAGCAATGGCCGATGTTTGATCTCCCTCTGAAGCTTTTGGATCTCTTCGCTCGGTGCAAAACAATCCGTAGATCCATCCATCTTCATGCTGCACCAAACGCATATCATACACATTGGTATCGGGTACACTGGTTTCAGGCATTACAATCGGGTAATCCCAGAATTTAAAGTTTTCAACCCCGTTGGAGCTTTCAGCTACAGCAAAAAATGATTTGCGGTCAGCAGCTTCAACCCTTGCCACCACAATATATTTATCATTCCATTTAATAGCACCTGCATTTAAAACAGCATTAATTGCAAAGCGCTCCATCAGGAATGGATTATTTTCGAAATTAAGATCGTAGCGCCAGAACAGAGGCGTATGTGATGCCGTTAATACCGGATTTATATACCGGTCAATGATTCCATTACCTGTTCCTTCTTTTGAGTTTGTTTGCTGCAAAAGAGCCTCATGATTTTTCTCCAGCTTTGTTAAGCGACTAAAGAAATTACTTCGCATACGTTATAATTTAATTGTTCAATCTTCCAGTTTGTTCCACCATGTTTTCTTTAATATAAATCCAATAACAATCAGTATTACCACTGTAATCAACAGGGGTAATTTTAACCAGAGTACGATATACATTGGTAAAATGGTTAAACAGCATTGAGCAATGATGCCAATCACCACATTAAACATATCCAGCTTAAAGCGCTTGTTTGGTTCAAATGAAGGATCATCTTGTATCACCAGTTTGTGGATTGGTTTCCAGAAACCCCATGGCCGGACCGTGCTGTAAAACTTCTTCAGTATTTCCACTTCAGTTGCAGGTGCTGTGTATGTTCCAATTAAACAGCCTGCAATTGATAAAGCAAATAATAGCGGGAAGTAATACAGAAATTCTACGCCATTAAAAAATCTTGAAAAGACCAATGCTCCGGCAATACCAGTTAACATACCGTAATAAAATCCATTTGCATTAAACCTCCACCAATACCATTTCAATACATTGGCAGCTATATAACCTCCATACAAACCTGATACAATCCATTGCAGAATACTGTTAACATCCTTTGCAAAAAAGCCAAGTGTTACACCAACTGCCACCACAATAATTCCCGTGAAATAATTCATCCCCATAATCTTCTTCGTGGATGCATTTGGATTGACATACTTCAGGTAGATATCATTTACGATATATGCCTGTGCAGCATTCAGTGTACCAGAGAAAGTTCCCATGAATGCTCCCAGCAAACCTGTTAACACAAGACCTAAAATACCAACCGGTAAAAAGTTATTGATAGCAGCAGGAAGCACCCGTTCAAAATCTGTTCCACCTGTTCCGTTACTTAAATTCAGCTGATTGTAATACAGTAAGCCAAGTACTGTAAGTCCAATTACCATGAAATACCTGATGGGTAATAATACAACCGAAACAAAGCCAGTCATCTTTGATGCTTCTTTCGGCGACTTTGTTGACAATACTTTTTGCATATCATAGTTAGGTGCAGGACCGGCCAGTGACGCAAACACTCCCTTAAAAATCATCATCATAAAAAAGATTCCGAATAAACTGTATCCATCCTCTGCAATTTTTTTGTTGGCATCTTCAACAATACCGGCCCAGTTCATATCCAGGTTCCAGCCAAAGAATGGATTATCCCATCCGGCAGGAACATTCAATGTATTTCCGTGCAGGTGCATCATTGCGATAACTGCAATCGCAATACATCCCACAGTCATGATTGCATATTTGATCAGGTCACCAATAACAATACTGTGCATGCCTCCCAAAATGGAATAGAACATAGCAAACAGTGTAAAAACAATTCCATAAAAATGTGCAACATACTGCGGTGCGATATCAAAAGGAATATAAGGCTGTACCAAACTCCACGGAACAAATATTTCAATAAACTTTCCCAACCCAATAAATCCGTAAGCCAAAAAACCAAGACAGCCGATGAGAGCAAACGCCACTACAATATTGTGCGATCCTGTTACACCTTTTCCTTTCAATCCAAATCTTGTCTGCAACCACTCAGCTCCTGTATTTGCGTTTGATCTTCTCAACCATTTAGCCAGGAACATCATATTAAATACCTGGTTAAACACCGGCCACAAAAAAGGAAGCCACATACTTTTTATTCCATACACAAAACACAGGGATACCATCCACATGGTGCCGCTGATATCAAACATATCAGAAGCATCACTTAACCCAAGCATATACCAAGGAAGTTTTTTCCCTCCCATCATATAGCTTTCTTTGTTCTGTCTTGCCTTTTTTCTTAATACCCATCCAATGATCAGCATGGAAGCCAGGTACAGAATAACAATGCTTATATCAATTAATTCTAATTTCATCCTGTCTGTTCAATTTAATTTCCCGGTTGATAAAAATGTGCGGGCTGAAGAATCAGCCCGCTGCCTGATTATTGACTATGAACTATAAAACTATCTATACAGTTTTTCGTTTTTTACATCTGTTTCAAATAAGGTGCTGTTCAATTTGTAAAACTCAACAAAATCATTTGCTGAAATCTGTCCTTTGAATGGAGCATAATAATGCATCCGTTTGGTGCTTTCCTGGTAACCATGGTTACGCCATACCAATACATAGGAGATTTTGTTTTCACCTATAGCTTTGAGTAAGGTTTCAGTCCACCATTTTTCATTGGGAACAGACTCAAATCCTGTTTCTGCCAATGCAAACAGCTTGTTTTTTTCCGCTGCAATTTGTCCAACCATGGTTAGCCGTGAGTTTGTATTCTTTATAAATTCTTCGCTCTTCTTCGGGTCACCGCCCTGATAGGTATCAAAACTCACCATATCCACTACATCATCACCAGGGTATCTTTCAAGGAACTCTTCCTTTGTCTTAAAATCGCCACCTGTATTATACACCCATAAAATATTGTGCAGGTTCTTTTGTATGTGCAGGTAATCAAAAGTGAAACGCCAGAGTGCTTTATAATCTGAAACACTGCAATTGTTTCTGCCCCACCAGAACCAACTGCCTGAATGCTCATGAAACGGACGGAACAAAACAGGTATCATTTCTCCTTTGCTGCCTTTCAATGCTCCAAAAAAAGAAGCAACCTTGTCAAGCCATTGTTTATATAATTCATGATTTACTCCCCCCGGTATAATTGATGCAACTGTACCGTGTGTTGTATCCCATGCACTGATGCCCTTTCCAAACGGGCTGTACATATGCCAGCTCACTGTTATCACCCCACCTCTTGCATAACCATCTTTAATGAACTGCTGCATCTGATCAAAAGGCACATCATCCAGATTTTTTGTATTCCCAAGTTCCAATCCGCCCAGCTCCCATCCATATACTGCAGGGTAATCGCCGGCAACATCTTTTATATCACTTCGCCCTGCTGAGCCTGTCGAAGCATCATATTTCCAGTTTACACCGTAAGCCAAATCATCCTGGTGCCCAAACATGAATCCTTTAGAACTTAGTTTTTTTAAATTATTGTACAGGCTTACAGTTTCTTTTGTTGCCTTTTTATCTGTTGGTAACTCCTGCTGTGCTTTTGCCCTGCAGGCAAACAGAAAGAAAACAGAAATAAAAACAATGATATGCTGATTGTTGTAACTCATTACAATGCACTTAATTTTTTTGTAAAGGAACTGACTACTTTCCATGTGCTGACATCTGCATCAAACACAGAATTTAATCCCTGTTCTTCAACTGGCGGATCACCCAATACATCATCGCCTTTTTTCCAGAGCAACTGTTTGTAAGAAGGGCGGCCGCTTCCGCTGAATGTCCAGAAATTTGCTCCTGCAATTACACCATTCTGTTTTGCATGTATGAGCAACTGATCAAATACAGAAGTATAATACCTGTCTCTGAAAGAAGTAGATGCAGACAATAAAAAAGAATGACCATTTCTCGGCAAACCAAATTCTTCAACCACTAAAGGTTTGTTCATCTGTTTGGCTACTGCAGCATGCTTTGTAATATAGTCTGTTGTTTTTTTTACTACTTCATCAAAATCTTTTCCAATAGCAGTATCTGCAAACCATCCCCAGTTTTTTGGCCAGATATGAATAGTTACATAGTCAATATTTTTATCTGCATGAATCGTTTGAAACACATCCATATTTTCACTACCCATTTCACCTTCACTGCCAATGGTAATTAAATGATGCTGATCCATTGACCTGATGTATGCAGCAGTATGACTGATAAATTTTTTATACGCATCAATTGCAGCCGGTCGCATGGGTCTTGGTTCATTGGCAATTTCCCAAGCCATAATGGAAGGATCGTCAGTATATTTTTTATTGGTGATTGTATTGACTCTCTGTACAATCAATTTTACCTGTTGTTCATATTGCATAACACAGTTTGAACAATTATAAAAAAGGCTTACATAATCCCTCATTTCATCCCAGCTTAATTTACGCTGCAGCACAGAATCAGTAATCAATCCATTCCAGTTGAGGTATTGTAAAAAGCCTCCGCTCCATTCCCAG
>JBEBHT010000500.1:0-2641 GCA_040081135.1 Lacibacter sp.
CGGGCGGCGGAGCTGAGCATTGCCAACAAAGAACTGCTGTTTCAAAATGAAGAAAAAGAAAAAAGAGCAGCTGAATTAATCATTGCTAATAAAGAGCTGGCCTTTCAAAACGACGAGAAAGAAAAAAGAGCGGCCGAACTGATTGTTGCAAATAAAGAACTGGCTTTTCAGAATGACGAGAAAGAAAAACGGGCAGCCGAACTGATCATCGCCAACAAAGAGCTTGCTTTTCAAAATAGAGAAAAAGAAAAAAGAGCAGCTGAATTAATCATTGCCAACAAAGAGCTGGCCTTTCAAAATGAAGAAAAAGAAAAACGGGCGGCTGAATTAGTTATTGCCAATAAAGAATTACTTGCGTTTACTTATATCTCCAGTCATGACCTGCAGGAGCCGTTACGGAAAATTCAAACCTTTGTTACCATCATTCTTGAAAATGAAAATAAAAACCTGTCAGAAAAAGGGAAATATAATTTTCAGCGCATGCAGCTGGCCGCCAGCCGTATGCAGCAACTGATTGATGACCTGCTTGCCTTCTCCCGTATCAACACAACCGACCATCAATTTGAAACGATCGACCTCAACCAGATTATAGAAGAAGCTAAAAATGAACTCAGAGATACGATTCAGGAAAAGCATGCAAGAATTGACATAACAGAAATCTGCCCCGTTAATATTATTTCGTTTCAGTTTCGGCAGCTCATGTACAACCTGCTGAGTAATGCGCTTAAATTTTCACACCCCGACAGGCCCTCACATATCATCATCAACAGCAGTATTGTAAAAGGAAAACTCTTAAGTGCACTGAATCTATCATCGGAAAAAATGTACTGCCATATCACTGTTACAGACAATGGTATTGGCTTTGAGCCTCATTTCAGTGAACGCATTTTTGGTGTGTTTCAAAAGCTGCACAGTAAAGAAGTATATGAAGGCACCGGCATTGGACTGGCGATTGTAAAAAAAATAGTGGAGAATCATAATGGCACCATCATTGCAACCGGCGAATTAGACAAGGGTGCACAGTTTGATATTTATATACCGGCATAAGAATAGCTTTTCTCATTTTATTATATTCCTTCTGTTTGAATGTAAATGATAAGAACATAATCTTCTGCATTTGTATTTCCTGTTTGCCTTTGCATCTGCCTCTTTGCCTCAGCTTTAAACTCTTTGCCTCTGCCTCCGCCTTGTTGCCCCACCCCATGTGTGAATTTTGCAAGTGTTTTCCCGAATTGTGTAACGGTTTCCCTGTAAAAGATTCTCAACTTACTGTTCTAAAACAAACAGTTTATGAAAGGGAAAACAAATACTGCAAAGCAGCCTGTAAAACAAATCACAGACAAAGTAAAACCCAGTGAACTGGAGTATCCACTTTACCCCGTTAATGAAGACATCTACAATCAATTGTTACGGGAAGAATTAGTTGATCCCGAATATTTTGCTGCAGATAAAACGAACAACCCGGCTCTTAAAAACGGCGATGTTTCCCAAACTGATTTTATAAATGCTATCTCAGGCAAAGACCTCGATATTCCGGGATCTGAGCTGGATGATGAGCAGGAAAAAATTGGCAGTGAAGATGAAGAGAATAATTACTACAGTGTAGGTGGCGATAATCATGACAACCTGGAAGAAGATAAAGGAGAATAATCTATTTACTAAACCAACAGATGAAAAAAATATTAATTGCCCTTGATTATTTTTCTACTGCACAGCAGATTGCAGATGATGGTTTTGCACTGGCAAAATCAATGAATGCTGAAGTGGTACTGCTGCATGTGGTAACCGATCCGGTATATTATTCTTCAACGGCCTACTCTCCCATTATGGGGTTTGGCAGTTACTCAGATATTGACTTAATGCAGCTCGATATTGATGATGGCTTAAAAAAAGCATCGCATGATTTCCTGGATGAAACAAAAAACCATCTGAACAGTACATCAGTTCAAACAATGGTGGAAGAAGGCGATGTGGCTGAATCAATTTTGTCAGCAGCAAAAAAAATCAATGCAGATCTTATTGTGATGGGATCGCATAGCAGGAAATGGCTGGAAGAGGTGATTATGGGTAGTGTTACGGCTAAAGTGTTAAATCATACAGCCATTCCTGTTTTTATTATTCCTGTAAAAAACAAAAAATGACCGGGTATTTTATCCCTGCCAAAAAATAGTCAGTTTTATTTCTTCTGCTTTCCTTTTTTAACCAGCTAAACTCCCTACCATGATTAAACTCATTGCAACATTTTTTTTCTTCCGTGAGCAGGCGAAGCCCCAGAAAAAAAGAAGAAAGCATTACATGGTGTCTGCAATCTGTAAAAAACCAACTGCGTTCAACAGATGAGATCAATATCCTGTTATCCCGGATTATTTATAACTCTGATTACAAATCTTCTTATGTCAACCACTATAAATTCGCAGCCTTTGCAAACAGTTCCGTCAGTAGATATTCTCAAATACGCCGGCAAATGGTATGAAATAGCTGCATATCCGCAGAGGTTCCAGAAAAATTGTTTCTGCACTACTGCTGAATACACAGTTACTGAAAAAAAATATGTGGTTGTGGAAAATAAATGCAATAAAGGAAGTGTAACAGGAAGCATTTCGTCAATAAAAGGAAAAGCGTTTGTAGTAAAAAACTCAGG
>JBEBHT010000501.1:0-2639 GCA_040081135.1 Lacibacter sp.
GGAAATAATTAAACAAAGGGCAAGTGGAAGAAGTAAAGTTTTCACAGTATGGATTTGTTTTGGGTATTTTTAATTCAACTTTGCAACTGCATAAGGATATAGAGTTCAATGCAGCAGTAACAAATTGAAATAATCATCCGAAAATTAAGATGAAACTTACCGGCAGCCAATAAATACAAACTGATTTAAATGAAAATAAAAGAAACCATTAATTAGTTTTAATGGTTATTTGACAGGTAATAAGAACTCCTGAAAAAAACTATTCTGTAATTCTTAACTGGTAGTTTGAATTTTTTTCATCAATCACATAGGTATCGGTCCATTTGTCGTGCCAGGGGAAACTTGGTGTACCTAAAGCTGAGAATGCTTCAAAAGGAACCATACGACTTAATCCACGCATCAATGCTGTTTGTATTGTAATGGGCGTTCCGTCCTGATTTACTGCTCTTGTTCCGGTAATTAACTTACCCAATGATTTTCCCCTGAATAAAGCTTCACATGCAAACATGAATAATCCATACAGAATCAGGGTTATCAATCTGTCAATAATATTAAAGCCGATACTGCTGTCATCAATCCACGAAAAAGCTTCCGGGTTTGATAAAGCAAGAGCGTAAGTTCCACCAACAAAAACCAGGAGAAATAATACCCTGTCAATCAGAAAATTTGCAAAACGTTTACCCGTGCTTGCCTGTACAATTTGATATTGCATATCTGTCAGTAAGTCGGTGCCTGAATGCTGTTGATTGCTTTCCATTTTTATAGTTTTCGGATGATTAATCTCTTTCCTGTGCTCTTAACCAGCGTTCGGGTATTTCACTGTGAATGGCCAGCTGGTAATCTGTTCCACTACAGGCAATAAATTTCTGGTTGGGTAACTGCATCCACCATCTTCCTGTCTTTTTACTCTGCAGAAAAACTGTATCAGTTTCGGAAATGGTTGTATGGTATTCTGTAAACTGGTGCCTGTCTTTAATGGGTGCTTCTGTTTTTGATTTGCTCTTCCCATCAATAAAATACCAGATCATCTGTGCAGCCTGTATAGCAGTCAGTTCATACAGATCATTCTTTGCATTGTATCCATAAATACCAAGCGTGCTTAAGTTTTCACTCAACCCTGCAAAACGTGTAAGCGTACACATGTCTTCTCCACTCAATCCATTTGGCGTAGTTCTGTTGGCAGGCGCATAAGCATGTGCCATTGCTGCCATATCAATACTGAGCATATTCGAACTGCGGATTACCGGTTCCATTTCTTCCAGTGCGTCCTTTACCACTCCCACACGGAAACAATCGAAACGCAAGCGATCCATTGTTTGCAGAATATTGGGATGTACAAAATAACTCTGGAAGCCAATATGATTATAATGACGGATAAAATTTGGCTCACCCGTCAGCATTTCCATTAAGAAATTTTCACTTCTTAATCTCGTTTCCATATTCAGATTAATAAATGCATCTACACAGCTTGCCTCGATGATCTGTTCCTGCTGAACATAAGCCCCGTATTGTGCAAGTGTTAAATCATGACTGCCTCCTAAAATAACCACTGTTTTTTTGGCAGCAATCATTTCAGCTATTACAGCTTTGGCTGCTGCATAGGTATCATTTAAAGAAGCGCCTGAATTGATATTGCCGATATCTGCAATCTGCACATCAGGATGCCAGTTGTACAACCGGTAGATATTTTTACGAATGAGATCAGGAGCTGCTCCATTAGAAACGCCATTACCTGTTCCCCGTTCTTCAGTAATTCCCAAAAAAACAATATCAGCCAGTTCAAGATCCGGGAAGGAAGAAGTATAACTTTTTATATGATATCCCAGTTGTGCATTATTCAACTCATCATCGCCCAGAATAACGGGTAAATCAAGAGGTTGCAGAAAGTCTTTAATCAGCATTGAATCATTCATGTAGTTCCGTTTCGGTGGCAAACATAAGAAAGAAACCCCCTAAATCCCCCTGAAGGGGGACTTTTTGCTTTTTACTCCGTTCAACAAATAAAAGCACCCAACAAATATTTTACAATCAAGCACTTGTTTGCTGATGATTAAAATACTACAGTTACAAAGCTCCCCTTTAGGGGCAACCGAAGAATGATGGTTGCGAACGCAGTTCAGAGGGGTTTCTATTATCTTTGCGGCATGGAACAGGTGTTACAACAGATTGAAACTTTACGCAAAGAAATTGAGACTTTGCAGATTGACAGTGCTAAGGCGCTGGAAGAATACCGTATTAAATTTCTTGGTACCAAAGGACTGGTAAAATCGCTCATGGGCGAAATGAAAAATGTTGCCAATGAACAGAGGAAAGCCTTTGGCCAGAGCATGAACGAATTCAAACAATTTGCTGAAGGCAAATATGAAGAATGGAAAGCCTTAACCGGTAATGGAGAAGTTGCAGCTGAGAACAATATTGATCTCACTCTGCCCGGTGATGCATTGCCTGTTGGCAGCCGTCATCCTATCAGCTTAATGCGTAACCGCATCGTTAATATCTTTCAACGACTCGGTTTTTCTGTAGCTGAAGGACCGGAAATTGATGACGACTTCCATAATTTCACCGCATTAAATCTTCCTGAAAATCATCCTGCCCGTGATATGCAGGATACGTTTTATATCAGCACCAATCCTGCATGG
>JBEBHT010000502.1:0-2638 GCA_040081135.1 Lacibacter sp.
ATTTCAAACAGTATTATTTAGGTTCAAGAACCAGGGTAATACGGTCAACCAGATCCTGCAAATGCAGTTTGGTCATTGGATCGGTTACAGTTGGTAATGCTGTGCGCATATCATTACGCAGTGTACGCAATGTTCCTTTCAGTATTGAGTAGGTATCTGTATTCTTTGTGCTCAATGAAGGAGTAATCTGCAATGTGATTCCGAAGCCGCCGAGGGCTGCCGGTGCAGGAGTTGCAGATGGTAACAAAGAAATGATACGCTCTGTAAACATCTTCTGCAGATTGCGGCGGTAAACATCAGTTGCTTTCTTTGCATATACTTCGCTGAAAATTGCACGACGTAAATCATCCATTACTTCAGTTGCTTTATATGCATTGTTGCCTGATGTTGATTCAGCTATGAATAACTTGCTGAATGTATTTGTGCTGACGATACGGTTGAGAATACTTTCCTGTCTTGTGCCAATAACAATTTGGGGATTCTCTCCTGTGCGGCTTGAAATATCATTGTTGATTAACCAGGTTGGAGTTGTAAACAACTGCTGGGTTAAAAAACTCATTGCTTCTTTTTGAACAGACTTCGGCACGAATTCGTAAACTCCACCTTCCTGTTCAACCATTTTTGGTGTTTCATAAACGCCACCAATATTTTTGGCAACGTGGCCCATATAACGTCCGAACTGGGTAACTACCTGGCTGTACATTTCATCAAGGCCTTCATATGTTTCGTTTGACTGTTTTGTCCAGTTGATCAGGTTCGGAACAATGCGCTGCAGATTTTTAATGCCGTAAGCACTTGCTTTCATTGCATCATTACCTAAATCTTCATTCTGTGAACGTGGATCATCAGGGTTCAGTTCGGTTCCAAACCATAAACGTTTGTTTTTTAAACGTTCTGTTGTGAGTTTGCTTAAAACAGGAACTTCTTCTTCAGCAGTTTTATATTCCGGCATCCAGCGGTAGCCCCATTCAATAGCCCATTTATCATAGTCGCCAATGCGGGGGAATAAGCCGGGTCTTGAAATATTATCTTCCGGTTGAGCTACGTAATTGAAACGTGCATAATCCATAATAGAAGGAGTGTGGCCGTTTGCTTCCACCCATTTCTTATTGCGTAAACTGTCAACAGGTACAGTAGATGAAGAACCATAGTTGTGACGTAAGCCTAATGTATGACCAACTTCATGTGATGATACAAAACGGATCAACTGACCCATCAGCTCATCTTCAAATACCATTGTTCTTGAACCCGGATCAACAGCTGCTGTTTGAATAAAGTACCAGTTGCGGAGAAGGCTCATTACGTTATGATACCAGTTGATATGACTTTCTAAAATTTCACCGCTCCGTGGATCATGTACATTCGGTCCACTTGCATTGGCTACTTCACTTGGTTTGTAAACGATGGCGCTGAAACGTGCATCTTCAAGGCTCCATGTGCTGTCTTCTTTTGCAGTTGGTGCCATCTTACCAAATATGGCATTTTTGAAACCGGCTTTTTCAAAAGCAACCTGCCAGTCAGTAACACCCTGCATTAAATAAGGGATCCATTTTTTTGGAGTAGCGGGGTCAATATAAAAAATGATGGGTTTTTGAGGTTCAACCAATTCTCCACGCATGTATTTTTCAACATCTTCCGGTTTTGGTTCCAGTTTCCAGCGAACGGCCATCCGCACATCTTTCACGCCTTGGGGATTGGCATCAAAATCCGTATAGCTCCTGGCAAAGAAACCAACACGTGGATCAAACAATCTTGCCTTAGCGGGAACTTTTGGAAGTAACAGCATAGAGCTGTTTAATTCAATCGTAAATGCGCCACCTGCAGCAGGTGCAAATGGATTGGCTGCAGCTCCGGGAGCTCCACCACGATTATATGTTTTGGTTGTTTTAATTTCAATGTTCAGCGGGTAAGACCTGACGTTTTGAACGTAAGATCTGTCAGCTTGGAAAGCTCCAATCTGCAGACTTGCTTTTGAATTGGTACTAAAGAACAATATATCGTTGTCCCCGGAAATATAATCGGTCAACTCCAGCACAGTTGAATTGGTATTGGTCGCCGAATCTTTTCCGTAAGCTCTTACATCAAAAGACTGCGCAATAGGCAGTGTGTTGGAGTTCATCACAGCCTTAAACATTCCTTCAGCATCTTTTGCCCTGTTGTCAAATGAAACCCTCTTCAGAAACACTTTATTATTGGGCCCTCTTTCAAAACGGATTACACTATTATTAATAATGTCGCCTGCATACCCGCTGAAGCCATTGCTTAAACCTGCTGCAGATTTGGAAATACGGTTCACAACGAGGATATCCCTGGCCAGCAAAGAATCGGGTAATTCGAAATACCATTTATCTTCTATGCGGTGAACTTTAAACAAACCTTCATCTGTACGTGCCTTATCGGTAATTACCTCTTTATAAGGTTTTGGCATAGAACGGGGGGCTGTTGGTAATTGCAAGCCTGAAGGAATTTGTGGAGCTCCGCCAGTTGTTGTGGGCGGAGTTTGCGGCCGATTCTGGGAAAATCCCGGCAGAACAGTTCCCAGCAAAAGCAACACGGTAAAAAAACATGCATTTTTTCTCATTCTTACTTTGGTTTTAGTTGAGCAGATGAAGTTAAACGGATTATGGGAATCAGGGAT
>JBEBHT010000101.1:0-11548 GCA_040081135.1 Lacibacter sp.
AAATCGGCCGCCGCTTACTTTAGGACGTGTTGCTATAATAGAAATAACAATGGTTGTTACTGAAACAAGTAAAAAAAGAATCGTTGGGATTGTGAGATATGGTGTTTCAGACAGTCTTCTTAACAGTACACTTAAAATAACTGAGATGATAATTGCATTGACGGAAATAAGAATATGGGCCTTACTGTCGGCCATATCACTCAGGTGAAAATGGTTGGTTGAAGTAAGACGAAGCATCGTTTGAATACCTTTAGACATCAAACCCAACTTGTCTTTTTCCATCCCGGCAAGACTGAGTTCATCTTCTGTTTTATCAACCGGTTTTCCTTCTGCTTTTTTCTTCAGCTTTTTCATATTCTTATTTTTTCGTTTATCCAGCAGGTCTTTACAATACTTTGTATAAAACTCATGACTCTTTAATAATTCCATTGTTTTAACTGTCCAGTCATTTTCAAGCAATGCAGGATCTTTTGCTTTATACTCTTCCCATACAAGCTGATTGCTGTTTTTAAATTCTTTTGTACCAAGATGGTAAGTATCTGCATCGCAGATAATCTGGAACAGTAAACTACTGTGCTTACAGGGAGGTCGTGTAGCCAGGATGCATTCTTTCACTTTATCAACCAGCTGTTCATCGGGTGCATACTCTTTCATAAATTCCTGCATCAGTTCCACGCTTTTTTCTTCATGATGTTCTGCATCTGTAAACAGGTAGCCTGTATCATGAAACCATGCTGCAACGTAAACGATCAGCATATCAGTTTCACTGAGATAATAATGCCCGGCAATTTCTTTGGTTCTGTCAACTACATCTACTGTATGTGCCAGGTTATGAAAATGCAGATCAGGATTGTTATTATCATGAAAGAGCCCAGTAACATGTTGTTCCGTCTTTTTATAAAAATCATTTGAGTCCATGCTGAGCATTTAAAAAACAAGTTTAAATTTTGTACCAAGTGTAAAATTGAACAGATTGTCTTCAGGTGAAAAACCAACAGTAAAGGACATCATAGCAAGTCCGTATGGAATAAAATAAAATCCTCCTCCATAAGCTCCATGCCATTTACGGGATGTTTCACCTTTTTGCCAAACCCTCCCCAGGTCATAAAAACTCATCACTCCCACATCACCCGGAAGTAAATACGATTGTGATTTAAATAATTTTATTCTCAGCTCTGCATTTGCATACGCTAATGATGAACCGGAGAACCTGTTTTTTCTGTAACCTCTCAGAAAATTATTTGCACCAAGATCCAGTGCCTGAAAATATTCATAATGCCTGCTGAAAATATGTCCGCCACCAAAACGCAGGATGGCTCCTACTCTTGCTGCATCCTGCAAACTTGCATAAATGGTTAAGTCAGAAGTTAACTTGGTGAGGTCCTTCGTATTCTTATTTAAACCATACATCGAACTGAATTCTGTAAACCATGTCATCCCTCTTGTTGGAAATACTTCATTGTTAATATACTTGATGTCGAACTTTGCTTTCAATCCAAGGAATTGTTTCAGCCCGTAAACACCAACTGAATCGCTTCCAATAACAGATGGATTGGCCAGGATACGTTTGCTGTTGTCTTCAAACCTGCTCCAGTAATGGTAATAACTCGGCCCCGCTGAAATCTGAATCATATCAAATAAGCGTTTCCTGATCAGTACATCTGTTTCAAAGAACTTAAACCTCACCCGGTAAAACGACAATGGTTTGCTCTTGTCATACGTTGATTCATTTCCGAAACCAAAGAAATTATTCAGCGTTGGGTTTACAAATTCAGAATGAATGACCAGGTCGTTTTTGAAAATGACCTTGTTAAATATTCCATCATACTTTAAGCGGTAAGCGCCTTCAAACGGCGAAATCAGTGTTACAAGTCGCTGGTCGGTTGAATAGGGATCTTTCCTGAAACCAAATGTGCGGAGAGCAAATCCCAGCCCCACCAAAAGCTTATCCTCTGCGTTAAATCCCAAATCCAGTTGAGGGAATCGTTTTCTTGTATAGTGAAAATCTGAACCCTTGTAAAGATTAACGGATGGATCGCTTGAAAACTCATTCTTCGTTCTTCTAAAATTGATTCCATAATTTTTTTCAAGTGAAAGATCGTATACCCTGTTCCTGATATTTCCTTTTAAGTCAAATGTGTCATTACCTTTTCCTCCAATAATCCGCAGTTTAATTTTGGAATGAACATCTGCATCAATTTCAAACTTGTCATTTCCATTCAATCCAAACATCCTGATTTCTTTTGTCACATTATCTTTGAAAATACGGGTAAACATCACCGACGCTGAATCGGTAGTATTGAGTTTTTTATATACTGTTAGCTGTAATCCGTCCTTATGATTTTTAATATGAAAAAATTCAGATTTACTGCTGCCTGCTACTGTAACAGTTTTTGAAAGAAATTTATAATAGGTAAGCGCATAAGCTGATAGCTTATTTCTGCGGTTCTTCAGTTTATCAGCAATAACCTTTGCATCAAGTGCAACAATAGGCTCGGGAAATTTTGTTACTGCACGGTCAATTACTTCGTCGGTCATCTTTTGCTGAAAATCAGCAGTAATTTTCTTCCAGGTTTCCTCATCAAGATTATTCATAAAGAATCGGTCAAAATCTCTTGCTGAAGTATTGAACCCATTGATATTCCTGATATTCATTTTAAATCCCTGCAAAAAAGGCATGGATTTTTTTGAAACCTTTCTTAACAGCATCCCATCAGAATTAAAAAATGCCTGGTCCCTGTCTCTTGGTATTGGAAAATACAATTTACCAACACCCGTATCGGATGTGCCCCATTTCCATTGATCAGCATGCCTGTCCCAATCACCAATGAGCATATCAAGTAAACGTGCATTCAATACTTTTTCCTGATCAACATGATGATCATTATCATCCATCATTTTATTAATTACTTTATTGGTACTCTTGGTATCTGTAAAACCGGCGCCTGGGTCCCTGTTCTCCAGCATCACAACTGTATTGGCAAACATTTTCCGGTAATAGCCCAACGCAGGATCATCCGGTACATAAAAGAATTCATAATCTGCCGTAAGTACACCAACTGCTCTTGCCAATTCAGGTATCACCAATGGAGCATGCGGATGGCTTGCAGAAATTACATCCTGCACAATCCATTGCGCCAATGATCCTCTTAAATTAGCAGGCACTCCTTTTTCAGGATCTTTTTCTACTGAACGCAGCGACCATTCTGTTCCATTCTTATCAACCATCTGCAATGATTTGGTTTGCTTACCGCCTCCCATACTTTTAATGGTAAGTCCGCCTTTTTCTTTACGGATATTAAACTCTCTCATTGTAATGGGCGTATTCCATTCCTTGCGGTAGTTCTCTCCTAAAAACTTTTGTTGAAAACCCGATCTGGCTACGTACCGTTTACTGGCCGATACAACCACACTGTCCTTGAATTTATAATCTACTTCACGGGTAATATCAGCTTCCGGTACAGGAACTTTTGAAAAATCGAGAATATTTTTTGTAAACTCTTGTTTAGTGGAGTCGCCTTCTACAACATACACGCTGGCATGCACTTGTTTTGTTTTTGTGATATCCAGTGTTACATAACCCGACTTCGGTGAAGCATAAAAACTTTTCTTTCCTTTCGATGCCCTGGAATTTTTACTTGCACTGCCGCTAACAATATAATTATAGCCACTGTCCTGGATCACCTGCAATGAATGATCATGTCCTGCAACATAAATTACATTGGGATGAGTTTTTACCACAGCTTCAATTGAAGTGACCATTGCCTGATAAAGGGGGTGCTGTAAATCCTGCGACACACCAAAAACAGAACGTGTTATTGGATAAACAGAACCAATGACCGGTAAGGGAATATAAAGGTTAGGACTAAAGTCAGTAAATGGAAACACATGCTGCTTCAACGTAAAATATCCTCCGTGTGAGCTGTAACTCCTGAACGGATGATGAAATGCCAGCAACACAACTTTTTTAGAATTCTTTGCAAGAATATCATCAAGCTGAATCAACACTTCAGCTTTTGTTTTATATGGACAATCTGATTCCAGGCC
Source organism: Lacibacter sp. (assembly GCA_040081135.1). GTDB lineage: Bacteria > Bacteroidota > Bacteroidia > Chitinophagales > Chitinophagaceae > Lacibacter. Next base: position 4,048 of record JBEBHT010000101.1, read on the forward strand.
AGGCTTATCATTTTCATGTAACCACCATTGTGTATCCATCATCACTAAAACAACATCATCAGTAATCTTTACTTCAACGGGGCCGGGACAACCATCCCTCGGAAACATTGTTACGTTTTTATTCCCCAGGAAATCGATATAAGATTGCTGTCTTAAAATAGACTCATAGCCATTCGGCCCACCTGCTGCCCAATCATGATTGCCCGGAACAAAATATACTTTTGCTTTGCTGTTTGCTGCTATCTGTATTTGTGAATCAAGGGGAGCTTTTGCAATTTCATAGGTTGGCAATGAATTATCGGGCAACCCGGCTTTGTAAAGATTATCCCCCAGGTAAATGATCGTTGTTTTTTCATTAATCAAAATACTTTTTTTTACCGAGGAAATAACCGGATGCCTTCCGTTGGTAAGCAGCCCGGCATCACCAATTAAGATGATTCTTGCCTGTATGCTGTCCTGTGCAACAGCTGCAGCTTGTAATGCAAACAGTCCGCATAAAATGATATAGATTTTTCTCATAAGCCTTTCCTTTTATTTCTGATAATTAAAATACTCTGCCGCCCTGTTTCAAGCCCTTCGTTTGAAATCATTAAATCACCCTCTGCAGTAAATGCAATGCCTTCAGGTTGTGTATAAATGCCGGGATCAAGTTCATAGAGATCAATAAACTTGCCTTTTCTGTCTGTAATAACAATTAAATGACTCAGTGAAGACAGGATATAGAGTTCGTTTGTAACCGGGTTAATAGCTGCTGCCGATGGTCGCAGTTTCAGTTTATCTACACCCAGATTTTTTGCAATTGGTGCCATATCGATGGCATATACCAGTGAACTGTACACCTGTGTTGAAATATTGTATCCCCATGCACTTACCGTTTTACTTCCGTCTCCATCACACTCTTTACACAGCATTACTATCTGCTGCAAACTGTCATCATAATACATTGCTTCAAATTCATTCACCGTTTTACCCCCACCCTCAAATTTTGACTTGTCGGTGATAACAGAATCAGCCTCTCCAAAATGTATTGATACAATATTTCCATTACTGATCAAAACGTAAAAAACACTGTCGTGTAAAACAATGTCTTCAAAGTCCTGCTTTTTATCAAAGCGCCATTTTGTAATAACATCTTCCCTGTTGAGGTAAATCTTATACAGAATTCCATCTTCATCCTTAATGGCAAACACCGAAGTATCTTTTGGATAATAAAAAATTCCAGATATCTCGGCCAGGCCATCTGGTAATTTTACAACTTCCGGGTTTTGCAGGTCGTAACGGGAGGAATCAACCGGCTTTACATTTTTTTTTTACTGGTTTTACAGGATAACACTGCAGAAGAAAAAATGAACGTTACTATGAATAATCTGATAATTGACATGGAAGAATTTTACAGTTGACAGCGACTGACTGACGGATAAACACCGGCAGAAAGAAGTTCATTAAAAGTAGTGCTAATGGCTGCGGTGGCTGTTACACAATTACCTGTAAAACTTACATCATTCACATGTTTGTGAGAAGAAGAGTGGTTCGTTGCTGCACAAAAAGCCAGATAAAGCAACTGTTACTCCTGTTATGATTGCTAATGGACCAGGCCAGTTGCCCGTATTTTTTTTCTTACAACTTACTTTTTTATATTAAATTAGATTGAGCCTGAAACAGGTTACTGCTAATTATAAGACCAGGCGACTGTTGTAAATGATCACAACGAACAGGAAATAAAAATTATGTTATTAAAGAAACCTGCAATACTCTTTCTGTTTATGATTTCCGGCATTGCCTTGTTTTCCCAAAACAAAGAGGCTAAGCTATCCGGAATCATGCAGACATACCACAACTACAATATGTTTGATGGTGCGGTTTTAGTTGCAGAGAATGGTAAAGTCGTTTATAAAGGTGCATTTGGTTTAGCAAACAGAGAATGGAATATTCCAAATAGAACAGATACAAAATTTATGCTTGGTTCTGTTTCCAAACCATTAACAGCTACGCTGATGTTGATCCAGGTACAAAAAGGTTTAATAGGTTTAAATAAAACGGTTGCAGATTATTTACCTGAATTCAAAACAAAGCCAGCTGCCGGGGTAACCATAAAACAATTACTCAGCCATACATCGGGAGTGCCAAACTACGATATCATAAAAGATTTTTTTCCACGGATCAGCCGGCAAAATTTTACAAGAGAAGAATATGTAAAAGTGTTTATGGATTCTGCGCTTGCATTTGAACCGGGCACCCGCTATTTCTACAGCAGCTGGGGTTATTTTACGTTGGGTTATATTATGGAAAGGGTTACCGGTAAATCGTATGCACAATTAATGAAGGAGGACATTTTTGATAAACTGCAGATGAACAATTCAGGCTCCTACCAGCATTTGCAAATTGTACCCAACAGAGCTACGGGATACGATTACAGTTTTGGAGGCTTTACCAGTGCCGATTTTCGTGACCAGTCGAACACCATGGGAACCGGCGATCTTTATTCAACCGTAGAAGATCTGTTTAAATTTCACCTGGCAATATCAAATTATACTTTACTCAACAAACAACTCACTGATGAAATGCTGAGCCCCGGTATAAAACCGGCAAAGTATGGCTACGGCTGGTTTAATCAAAACTTTAAATACACTCCTGCCGATAGTGTTGCAGCTAATTTTCATTTGGGGATGACGGAAGGGTTTATCTCCTTTATGCTCCGCATTCCCTCCACCAACAGTTTTACTATTATTTTATGCAACAGTTCGCCAACTGATTTTTTTGGAATCACAAAGAACCTGGTGAAGATTCTTTACAATATGCCGGTTGCTGTAAAACAGCCGGCACACAAAAAAATGGAAACATACATATCGCAAATGGGTGCCGTAAAAGCTGTTGAAGAATACAAAAAAATGAAAGCCGATACCTCACATTATTATATTGACTGGATTTCAATGAACTTTATTGCTGAACAGTTACTCAACTTAAAGAGGTATGAAGATGCAAGAATCATAGCTGAAAATAATGCAGCAGAGTTTCCGGATAAAGACCTGGTGATGTTTACAATGGGCAGCATTTACCAGGCACTTAACCGAAAAGAAGACGCTGTTATATTTTATAAAAAAACACTGCAATTATACCCCGGCTACCAGGAAGCACAAAACAGGTTGAAAGAATTAGAACTTAAATAAACGAAGACTCATACAACAGGTATCTTACAGCAGATTACCTGATATCCAAACTTCAGCCAATGAACAGTTACCGGTCATAAAACACTTACTTCATAACCTGACTGCGAACCGACTATAATGATTACTCTCACAGGTCAGCATGATGAATATCACGAAGTGACAGTATAACTGGTCTTACATTAGTCCGTTCAAAAAAAACGATGCTCTCAATACTGAAATGCCGTATACGTACTGTTTAAGTTACAGCGCACAGACTCTTCATGCATTGCCTGCATCATTACTTCTTCTGCCAGTATTTTAAAATATTCATTATCGTAACACTCTTAACCCATTTAAAAGGAGGATCATACTATGAAGAAAAGAATTGGTATTCTAACAGGTGGTGGTGATGTGCCGGGTTTAAATCCCTGCATTAAATCAGTTGTAAACCGTGCAGTGGATGAAGGATATGAAGTAGTTGGTATCAGGCGTGGCTGGGGCGGGCTGCTGGAACTGGATGCATCGAACGCTGAATCGGTAAACAAACATACCGAAGTACTCACAAGGGAAAAGGTTCGTACCATTGACCGCACAGGCGGTACGATGTTGCATACCAGCCGAACTAACCCGGGCAAGGTAAAGGCAAAAGCTGTTCCTGAATTTTTAAAGGATCCAAAACATCTGGAAGCAGAAGCTGCTGATAACAGTTTGCGTGATTTTACACCACATGTAATGAAGAACCTTGACCTGATGGGCATTGAATACTTAATTCCCATTGGTGGTGACGATACACTCAGCTATGGTGAACGTTTACACCGTGAAGGAATTAAAGTAGTTGCCATTCCAAAAACAATGGACAATGATGTATATGGAACGGATTACTGTCTTGGTTTCAGTACAGCTATAACTCGCAGCGTTCAGTTTATTCATCAGCTGCGTACAAGCACTGGCTCACACGAACGTATCGCCATCATTGAATTATTCGGACGTAACTCCGGCGAAACAAGTCTCATCAGTTCATACCTCGCAGGTGTTGACCGTGCATTAATTTCAGAAGTACCATTTGATCCTGAAAAACTCGCCGAATTAATTATGAAAGATAAACGGGATAACCCCAGCAACTATGCAATGGTTTCTGTGAGCGAAGGCGCTCATATGGTTGGCGGTATGGTGGTTGAATATGGTGAAACAGATGCGTACGGTCATCAAAAATTAGGAGGCATTGGCGAAATAACAGGTGAAGCATTGAAGAAGATCACCGGTGAAGGCATCATCAATCAAACAGTGGCTTACCTCATGCGTTCAGGTGCACCCGATGCGCTTGATTTGATGATGGCTACCAACTATGCAAGTCTCGCTGTAAGTCTTATTAAAGATGGAGCAAGCGGACGTATGGTAGCTTTGCGTGAAGGTAAATACACACATGTTCCAATGAGTATGGTTACCAGCGGAGTAAAACGTGTGGACGTAGATGAGTTTTATGATGTTGCACAGTACAGGCCAAGAATCCGCAGTGTGTTGGGTAAACCAATGTTCTTGTATTAAGTGAGTGCAATGGTTCGTGACTCACTAACCATATAACAAATAAGAAATAACTTACAATTACTTTTAAAAACGAATAGTATGCCAGTAAAAAAATTAACCGAACTGCTTGGCGACAAAGCAGAGTATTTATTGAATCATCAGTCTAAAACAATTTCTAAAGACCAGTTACACCTGCCCGGTCCTGATTTTATTGATCGCATCTGGATTAACAGCGACCGCAATCCACAGGTGTTACGCAACCTGCAGGGAATGTATGGTAACGGACGCTTAGCCAACACAGGTTATCTCTCTATTCTTCCGGTTGACCAGGGTATTGAACACAGCGGCGGTGCTTCCTTTGCCAAGAACCCGATCTATTTCGATCCTGAAAATATTATCAAGCTTGCTATGGAAGGCGGCTGCAATGCAGTAGCTACCACTTACGGCGGTTTGGGTTTTATGGCAAGAAAATATGCACATAAAATTCCGTTCATTGTTAAAGTAAATCACAATGAGTTCCTCACCTATCCTAATAAATTCGATCAGCTCATGTTTGCTTCTATTAAGCAAAGCTGGAATTTAGGTGCTGCTGCTGTTGGTGCTACTATTTATTTCGGCAGTGACGAGTCTGCAAGACAGATTCAGGAAGTAAGCAAAGCATTTGAAATGGCGCATGAATTGGGTATGGCAACAATTCTCTGGTGCTATCTCCGTAATCCTGCATTCAAAACAAAAGAAAAAGATTTTCATGTATCAGCCGATCTTACCGGCCAGGCCAATCATTTGGGTGTAACCATTGAAGCCGATATCATTAAACAAAAATTACCTGAGAACAATGGCGGTTACCTTGCACTCAATACAAAAGAATCTGCCTACGGTAAAAATGATAAACGCATTTATGAAGAGCTCACCACCGATCACCCGATTGATCTTTGCCGTTACCAGGTAGCCAACTGTTATATGGGCCGTGCAGGATTGATCAACAGTGGCGGTGCATCATCAGGTGCAAGTGATATGGCCGAAGCAGTTGCAACAGCTGTAGTAAACAAACGTGCAGGTGGCATGGGACTCATCAGCGGACGTAAAGCATTCCAGCGCCCAATGAAAGAAGGTGTGGAAATATTGAATGCCATACAGGATGTATATCTGGATAAGGAAGTAACGATAGCATAACCCATTCTATATATTCTCAATTGATCTCACTCCGGGCCGTCCCGGAGTTTTTTTATGTAGCCGGCTTCAGTACTGCTAGCATCAACTGTTGCCACGCTTGTTTCACAGTTCCGTTTTCATAGCATCTTTTTCTGGGTGGCAGTTTATACTTAGCCTTGCGAAGTATCGCACTCTTGTACCTTCGCTTCGCTATTCACTAACTAGGAGGAGTTCCAGATAGGATTGATCGTATAACGATAGGCAATAGAATTTGTTTTAGATCAAAGATCAGATGGTCCTGACAACAATACAAAAGTTGAATACTAAAAGATTGATTTCTAAGATCCCTGTTTTTTTACATTGTGTCATATAATATCATAAATTTAAGTGTCATGCCCCATGCTATAACACACCCTGCTAATTTCAACAGTCTGACAAAGAACAATACTTAAAATTTGACTTGCAATATTTCAAAACACTTACTACATTTGCCAAATATTGTCTAAACACATTTTGTCTAAATGAAAGGATTTAAAGAAATCATAAGAGAAGCCAGAATTTCAAAAAAAATCATTCTTAGGGAAGTTTCTGCATCTATTGGTATTGACCAAACAATAATCAACAAATACGAATTAGGCGAAAGAAAACCAACCAAAGAGCAAGTAATAAAACTTGCAAACTTTTATTCATTAAATACGGAAGACTTAATTATTGCATGGAAAAGTGATATTCTTTCTTATGAATTGTGCGACGAAGAAAACGCTTCTGAAATTTTAAGATTAGCAGAAGACAAAGTTCAATATCTAAAAAAGAAGAAGTCATGAAGAAAAAAAATCTCTTGTCCTTATTTTCAGGCTGTGGAGGAATGGATATTGGCTTTGAAGGGGGCTTCAAAATTCCCAAAGGATTAATCAATAAAGCAATTCACAAAAAATGGATTACTAAAGAAGATGCAACTTCTATCCATTTGGAAGACACAATTTTTGAAACAAAATTTGCGAATGATATAAGCAGCCATGCTAAAGTCGCATGGAATAATTATTTTTCAAAGAAAAGAGGGGCAGCGCTAAATGGCACATACAAAGTTGGTAGCATTGTTGATCTAGTTAAGAGGTACAAAGATGGTGACATGGCTGTTTTTCCTACTAAAGTTGATATTGTTACAGGTGGCTTTCCTTGCCAAGATTTTAGTGTTTCAGGAAAGCGTAATGGCTTTAAATCTCACAAAGACCATAATGGCGAAATCATAAACGAAACTATACCGACAGAAGAAACAAGAGGTAGTTTGTATATGTGGATGAGAGAAGTTGTAAAAATCACTAAGCCAAATATTTTCATTGCCGAAAATGTAAAAGGACTTGCGAACTTAGGAGAAGTAAAAGATATTATTCAAAGGGACTTTTCAAATATTGAAGGAGAAAGCTATTTGGTTTTGACACCCAAAGTTTTACATGCAGGAAACTATGGTATAGCCCAATCAAGAGAACGTATTTTTTTTATTGGGTTTAAAAAATCAGCATTATCAGAAGAAGCACTTGCTGAATTAAGCAAATCAAATATTGATGAGAAAATAAGCCCATACCCAATTGCGACACACCGCATAAATGGTGAATTACATTACTCTGAATTTGAAAAATATTTAGTGCCGTTTATACAATCTAAGGCTGTCTCTTATACAC
>JBEBHT010000102.1:0-11517 GCA_040081135.1 Lacibacter sp.
GCAGTTAACTGGGAAGTTTACCAGAAAGATCTGAACAAGGCCATGAAAGATTGGGGAAAATATGGATCAAAGGTGTTGTGGAACAGTTTGCTTTAATTAATTAAAATATATAAATGCGAAGGGCTTACAGAATTATACTGTATGCCCTTCGCATTTTTGTATAACAGGCTTGAATGAGCTGAGCAGAAATTTATTGTCCTGTAAACTCTAATTCAGGAATACCAGGGTTCTTTGGATCATCGCCGTAATTGTTTTGAAAACGGTCTCCTTCTGTAAACATCCACACTAAAAGCAGAATGCCACCTACAAGGGGAATCAATCCAATAAAATAATACCAGCCGCTTCTGTTTGTATCATGCAAACGTCTTACTACAACTGCCAGACTGGGAACAAGGCTTGCCAGTGCAACAATACCATAAACACCAAACCCAAGAACAGTAAGTGCGATGGAATCATTGGCGGCACCAATTAAACCAATAACATAGAAGGGAATGATAACAATAATATTGAATAATACAAAATACCAATATTCAGACCTTCTGGCACGGCCTTGAAAATTAGCGTAGTTTTTAAGAAGTACTTTCTTCCACCAATCGATCATGTTGTAATCGGATTCATGTTTTTCCATACAGTTTGGTTTTGATTAGGAACAATGTTATGCATTTTTCCTAATCAAAACAATTTTGGAATGAACATGTTTTCAAAACTAAATGTAAACAGCAGTGTTACTTCAACTCCAGCACCAAATTATACATCGGCATCAGTGTCATTGTTTTTTCTAATTGAAACTGCTGACCTGCTGCTACATCATAAGCCAATTGAAAGCCTTTTAACCGTTCTGCAAAGCGTGCAAGATCAACAGTCATTGGTTTATCATTTGTATTCATAATACACATAATGGTTTGATTGGCATCATAACGGAAATAAACATATACTCCATCAATGGGATAGAACTGCATCATCTTTCCTGTTTTAATGGCTGATGATGTTTTACGGAAGTTGGCGAGTTTCTTTATGTAATTATAAATAGAATTCTCTTTCGCTGTTCTGCCGGCAGCTGTAAATTTATTGGCAGCATCGCCCTCCCATCCACCGGGAAAATCCTGGCGAACATAACCATCACTGGGAGAAGTTAATCCTGTCATTAATATTTCATTGCCATAATACATTTGTGGAATACCTCTGAATGTCAACAGCCATGAAAAAGCCACTTTATATTTCGTTGTATCTTCTCCCAATACAGAGTAGAATCTTGGCAGATCATGATTATCTAAAAAGATTACCTGGCGCATGGGGTTTTTATAAACAAAATCCTGAGCTGCGGTGGTATATAATTTATTTACTCCTTCAGTCCAGCCAAACGGCTGTGTTAATGCAGGCTGAATGCCATAGAACAGAGTCTGGAAATCAGTAGTTGCCTGCATATTACTTTTGAACGGAATATTGTAGTTGTTCTCGCAGAAATAACTCTGGTTAGGTACACCATGCACCCATGTTTCACCAAAAATGCTGATGTTAGGATATTCATCATACAATGCTTTGTTGCAACGGTTCATAAAAACAAGATCATTGTACGCATAGGTATCAATGCGCCATCCGTCAATTCCATACTCTTCTACTGTCCATACAGCATGCTGAATTAAAAAATTGGCAGCAAATTTATTACTGTGATCCCAATCAGGCATGGACGGTACAAACCATCCATCGCTCATGATTTTTTTATCTGCTGCTGCTGCATAAGGATCAAACATAATCTGATCCTTATAATTTGTTTGTGTGAATTTAGGCCAGCGGTGAAACCATGTACTGTCTGGCTGATCACGGAATAAAATATGATCGATACCTACATGATTATACACCGCATCCTGAATAATCTTCATTCCCTTTGCATGCGCTGCATTGATTAATTCTTTATACGCTTTATCACCTCCTATTCTCCTATCTACACGATAATGATTGGTAAATGCATATCCATGTTCAGTGCGGTTTTGCATATCATTTTCAATCACAGGGTTCAACCATAAAGCTGTTACACCAAGATCCTGCAGATAGCCCAGATGATTTTCAATTCCTTTCAGATCGCCACCATGACGGTTGAACACTGTATCACGGCGAAGTGTTTGATCTTTCATTCCAGCAACACGATCATTGGATGGATCACCATTGCTGAAACGGTCAGGCATGATCAGATACATCAGATCCTGTGATGTGGCTCCATTGGCAAAAGCCAATCCTCTGCCCGGTCGGCGGCTCTGTAAATTGAATTCAAAATTTACTGACTGAGTTCCTTTCTTTGAACGGATACCAACAGTTCCCGGTTTTGCAGTTGTGCCAACTGTTACATCCAGTATCACATAATTTTTATTTTGAAACTTATTAACTTTTGTTAGGGTAACACCCGGATAGTTAATGGCGAAGCCCGTATGTTCCCCGACATTGTTGCCACGGATCATTATCTGAAGTTTATTGTACTTCATTCCAATCCACCAGTTGGCAGGGTAAAGTTCATACTCTTGCGCACACAAACTGCTTACTGTTACAAAAAACAGCAGCAGAAATTGAAACATTCTTGTTTTCATAATTGATAATTGAAAAATAAACAGTTTTACTGGCCTTGTTTAATTACCAGCCTTGCGCAGATACCTGCAATTAACATAGAAGCACCAGCCAAACCAATTACATTGATTGCATTACCTCCCAGCATTGAAAGTGCTATACCACCAATCAGTCCTGCCGCAATCTGCGGAATGGTAATGGTTGCATTGAAAATACCCATGTAAACACCAGTTTGCTTTGGCGGTAATGAAGAAGATAAAATGGCATAAGGTAACGCAAGGATTGCAGCCCATGCAATACCAATTCCTATCATAGAAATAAACAGAACATATTTGTCTTTAATAAAAATCATTGACAGTAAACCTATTCCTCCTGCGAGTAAAGAAAGTGCATACGTGTTTCTTCTTCCATATTTATTGGCAAGTGGAGTAATGGTCAATGAAAACAAAGCAGCAAACACACTGTAGGCTGCAAAGATTACTCCCGTCCAGTTACCAGCTTCATTGTATGCTTTTGATGTGGCATCAGTTGTGTTCCAGATATTCTGCGCAATACCCTGGGTTGTGAATACCCACATAAGGAATAAGGAGAACCAGGAAAAGAACTGCGTAATGGATAACTGCCACATAGCAGGCGGAATGTTTTTCAGCAAATCAATAAACTTCACTTTCTCTTTTACTTCATCAATATTATTATACTGAGCATACTCTTTGGGTGGGTATTCTTTTGTACGGAACGAAGTCCAGATAACTGTCAGCAATAAAACAGCACCACCAATATAAAATGACCAGATAACTGTTGGAGCTACTTTAGCACCCGGAGCAGGTTCATTAGCAACACCAATATATGTTAATATAAAAGGCAGCAACGAGCCTAATACTGCCCCTGTATTGATCAGGAAGCTTTGAATGGCATAGCCTTTATTTCGCTGACTATCCGGCACCATATCACTAACCAATGCACGGAACGGCTGCATGGTTACATTAAATGAAGTATCCATAAACAGCAGCATGGTAGCACCAAATACCAACGGAGCCAGCAGTGTTGCAAACTGTTCTGAATTGGGCATGAAAAACATCGCTAAAGCCGAAACTATTGCACCACCAAGAATAAACGGAATACGGCGACCTAAACGGGTCCATGTTTTATCGCTCGACAAACCAACAATTGGCTGAACAATTAAACCGGCAACAGGTGCTGCAAGCCAAAATAAACTTAAGTGATGCGGATCTGCACCAATGGCAGAAAGGATACGGCTGGTATTCGCATTCTGTAATGAATAACCAATCTGTACTCCTAAAAATCCAAAACTCATATTCCAGATTTGCCAGAAATTCAAAGATGGTTTTAATGGAGATGACGATGATGAAGAGTTGCCTGATACTGCCATAACAATCGTTAAGCCCTCCCTCGGGCATGTTTTAGGTCAATAATCGATTCTATCTAAAAAACTACAACATTAAATTACAAACCCATCAGGAAGGATTGCTCCTTTCTTTACTACAACAATACCATCCTTCACTGTATACAGTGCATGATCAGTATTTGACAAATGACTGCCGCCATTAATACGTACATCATTTCCAATTCTGCAATTCTTATCAATGATGGTATTTTTTATATAACAACGTTCGCCGATACCAATTTTAGGAATACCACGCTCAGTTGAACGCACCATCTCTTCGAGTGTTTCATAATAATCACCACCCATGATGTAACTACTTACAATGGTTGAGCCCAGGCCAATCCTGCTGCGGATACCAATCACACTGTTTTCAATGCGGCTTGCCATGATAATTGAGCCTTCTGCAATGATTGTTTTCTCCAATGTAGTGCCGCTGATTTTTGCAGGCGGCAGCATACGTGCACGTGTAAACACAGGTTTTGAATTATCGAACAAATTGAAATCAGGGATCTCAGCTGTTAAGGCAAGATTGGCTTCAAAGAAAGAATAAATATTTCCAATATCTGTCCAGTAACCATCATACTGGTAACTGGTTACTTTATACTTTTCAATAGAAGCAGGCAAAATTTCTTTACCGAAATCAGTTGCAGCTTTAAATTCATCCTGTAGCATATCTATAAGCAACCGCTTATTAAAAATATAAATACCCATGGATGCTAAATAAATGCGGCCCATGCCTTTCATTTCATTTCCTGTATCACTCACCCATTCAGGCAACAGTTCTTTTTTAGGCTTCTCAATAAAAGAAGTGATATTATGATTTGCGTCAGATTTTAGAATACCGAACTCAGGTGCTTCACGTTCAGCAACCGGAATTGTGGCAATGCTGATATCAGCACCATGTTCAACATGGTCTTCCAGCATTTTCTGAAAATCCATCTGGTATAACTGATCACCTGAAAGAATCAGCACATACTCTGCATCATGCTGTTCAACGTGGCGCAAACACTGGCGAACTGCATCAGCTGTACCCTGGTACCATCCCTGGTTATCGGGTGTTTGTTCTGCAGCAAGAATATCAACAAATGCACTGCTGAACATACTGAAGTGATAAGTATTCTTGATATGCTTGTTCAACGATGCTGAATTATACTGCGTTAAAACAAACATGCGGTTGATGCCTGAATTCATACAGTTGGAAATAGGAATATCCACCAACCTGTATTTACCTGCAATAGGAACCGCCGGCTTACTGCGGGCTGCGGTTAAAGGAAACAAACGTGTACCTGCGCCCCCGCCAAGAATTAATGCTAATGTGTTTTTTGCTGGTGATTTAAGCATATGAAAGTTTTATCGTTAACTGTTTTTATAATTAAATTTACTTAAGACTTTTGTAAAGATCAACATATCGCTGCACACTGTTTTCCCAGCTGAAATCAAGTTTCATCATATACTCCCTTGCAGCATTGAATTGTTTTTTATTACCGTACATATTGCAGGCACGCCAGATGGCATTGCAAATATCACCAACAACTGCATTATTAAATACCAACCCATACCCATCTTCTTCACCAATATCTTTTACAGTATCTCTCAATCCACCGGTATTCCTCACCAAAGGTACTGTTCCATAACGCATGGCGTACATTTGGTTTAAGCCGCATGGTTCAACACGGCTTGGCATTAACAGGAAATCTGCACCTGCATACATTAAATGACTGAGTGCTTCATTGTAGCCAATATAACAGCTGTAATCAGATTGCGATGCAGCGTTCATTGCATTCAACTGTCCTTCCACATCGGGTTCGCCACTGCCGAGTATTAAAAAATTCATTCTGCGGCCGATATAAAAAAACGAATCGCCTACAACTGCCGGCAACAGATCTGCTGCCTTCTCTCCTACTAATCTGCCAATAAAAACAAAGAGAGGTTTATTAATATCCAGTCCGAAGGTTTCACAAAGCAGTGCTTTATTCTTTGCTTTGCCTTCTTCAACAGTTTCAGTGCTAAAATCGTTTTCAATATATTTATCTGCTGTTGGATTCCATACAGCTGCATCAATTCCGTTTAAGATGCCGACACATTTTCCCTTCTCATACTCAAACAAAGCTTCCAAACCATTACTCATGTACTTCAACTCATCGAGGTAGCTGTTACTTACGGTTGTAACTTTTGTTGCACATTTAATTCCGCTGGCCAATGGGTTGATGGCATGGTTCCATTCAAGCATTCCGCTTTTCCATGAATCATAAGGAGGCAGGTAGGTGCTTTTTTCCCAAGCCATCTGCCCCTGGTACTGAGCATTATGAATAGTAATAACAGTTGGTATTGCTGACAGATGTTTGTACCTGTAGCAATGCTGCATTAAAAAAGGAACAAGCCCTGCATGATAATCATGTACATGAATAGCATCGGGTTGATGCTGCCATGCTGAAAGCCAGTCAACCACACTTATCTGGAAAGCGGTGAAACGTTGCGGATCATCATCGTAACCATAAATTTTTTCTCTGTCGAGTAACCCATTAATATCAACCAGGTAAAGTCCAAAACCGAGTTTATCTGTTTTTTCTTTAATAATGGTGTAATCGAAAAAATAATCGCCGAGATTGGTATGGCCTTTATGCACTACATCCCATTCATTAGCTGCAAGAAATTTTGTACGGTACATAGGCATCACCACTTTGGCAATATGTCCGGCTTCCTGTAAATATTTGGGTAAAGCTCCTACAACATCCCCTAAACCGCCTGCTTTGGCAACGGGGTAACACTCTGCACTGACATGAAGGATTTCCATACTATGGAGATTAAGAAAATAATGGTTCAATATACCAAGAGTTTAAATACAGCGTATCAAACAACAAATAATTTTTACCAAGTTCATTTCTTTTATACCTTCAGCACCTCATTTACTAAACAAACGATTACTTATGTCTCAACAAACTAAGTCTGGTCAGCCCAAAGATGTGATTACTGGAGTGAATCCGCATTTAAAAACCAAATGGGCACAATTCGGCACCCTGGTTTCAGTGTTTTTTTTCTGGGGCTTTGTTGCTGCCAGCAATGATATCCTTATCCCAGTTTTTAAAAAGGCTTTTGATTTGACTCAGGGTCAGAGCCAGTTGGTATCTGTTGCCTTTTATGTTGCATATACAGTTGGTTCATTGATTTATGTAGGCATTTCAAAAGTTTTAGGAAGTGACCTGCTGAACAAAATTGGTTATAAAAATGGTATTGCAATCGGTCTCATTATTTCTGCATTGGGAACCTTATTGTTTTATCCTGCAGCAAATACCGGTTCATTTACATTGATGATCTCGGGTTTATTTATAGTAGGTCTTGGTTTTTCTTTACAGCAAATTGCAGCAAATCCGCTGGCAATTGTAATGGGTGATCCGAAAACAGGTTCACAGAGGCTTACAATGGCTGGTGGTGTTAATAATTTTGGTACAACCATTGGGCCATTGCTGGTGAGCTTTGCAATCTTTGGAAGCGTTGCATCTGCCAATCCTGATGCAAGTATTGAAAGTGTGAAGATCCCCTACCTTATTTTGGGTCTTGCCTTTTTGGTTGTAGCTGTGTTTATTAAATTTTCTTCCGTTCCCAATAAAATCGATTTGGAAGAAGTGGCAAAGAGTGAAACAGAGGAAGGTGGTAAATTATTACAACGTACTTCCGCATTTAAATATCCGCAACTGGTGATGGGGATGATCGGCATCTTTGTTTATGTAGGTGTGGAAGTATCTACAGCCAGCAATTTGCCGGCGTATTTAGAACAATTCCTGGGAGTAGAAACAAAAGATGTAGCTCCTTATATCTCTTTGTACTGGGCAAGTTTAATGATTGGCCGCTGGACGGGTGCTGTAGGTGCTTTCGATGTGAGTAAAGGCGCTAAACAAATCTTAAGCTTCCTGATGCCTTACCTGGCCTTTGCTGTTTTCCTGCTGGTTAATGCAATCGCCAAACATGATGTTTCACAGTTTTATATTTATGCAGTTATCATTGCAGTAATGATTGTTTTTGATATAGCAAGTAAAGGCAACCCGGTAAGAATGTTATTGTTGTTTTCTTTAGCAGGTATTGCAGCTTTGCTGATAGGTATGTTCTCATCAGGTCTTGTAAGTGCCTATGCGTTTACAAGTGTAGGCTTGTTCTGCAGCACTTTATGGCCTTGTATTTTCACCATTGCAGTAGCTGGTCTTGGAAAGAATACGAACCAGGGAAGCAGTCTGTTGATCATGATGATTATGGGAGGAGGTATTGTAAGCTGGCTACAGGGTGTAATGGCCGATTCGATAGGTATTCAGTACAGTTATATTATTGGCGTTGCCTGTTTTGCTTACCTGGCTTATTATGCTCTCCGTGCAAAAACTGTTTTAAAAGCACAGGGTATTGATTTCGATAAACTGCAAAGCGGCGGAAGTCACTAAGCATGTAACAACAAATTTTAAATGACTACCTATTATGGCAAAGGAATATGTTATAGGCATTGATGTAGGCGGTACCAACACAAAGTTTGGTATTGTTGACAGTAAAGGAACTATCCTTCAACAGGGCCGAATCCGTACCGACGCACATGAAAATGCAGAAGATTTTATTGAAGAATTGTATGGTGAACTGAGTTTAATGATTGCTTCACATGGCGGAACACAGAATTTCCATGGAATTGGTGTTGGCGCTCCAAACGGTAATTATTACACCGGTACAATTGAATATGCTCCTAACCTAAAATGGAAGGGGATTATTCCGATAGCTGAGCTGATGGAAAAAAAGTTCGGGCTTCCAACAAGACTTACCAATGATGCAAATGCAGCTGCAGTTGGAGAAATGAAGTATGGTGCTGCAAAAGGAATGAAACATTTTATTACAATCACACTTGGAACAGGAGTTGGAAGCGGGATTGTAATTGATGGAAAAATTGTATTGGGACATGATGGTTTTGCAGGTGAACTGGGACATACAATCATTCGCCCGGGTGGAAGATTGCATAAAGGAACCGGTTTGCGTGGTTCTTTAGAATCTTATGCATCAGCTACGGGTGTAAGGGAAACAGCGATTGAAATGCTGACAGAAAATCCATCAACCACCAGCCTCTTACGCAATTATTCAATTGATGATTTAACAAGTGAAACTGTATTTAAATGTGCAGAACAGGGCGATGCGGTAGCAAATCAGATCTTTGAATTTACCGGGCAGATTCTTGGTGAGGCATTAGCAAATTTTGTGATGTTTTCTTCACCTGAAGCAATTGTATTGTTTGGTGGTTTAACAAAAGCAGGCGACCTGATTCTGAAACCAACTGTGCAGGCAATGGAAGCAAACCTCATCCAGATCTTTAAAAATAAAGTAAAAATTATTTACAGTGAACTGAAAGAAGCAGATGCTGCTATTCTTGGTGCCAGTGCACTTGTATGGTAATTTTTTAATGCTGATACTGAAAGGCGGCCAATGGCCGTCTTTTCTTTTTCCGTCTGTCAATTTCTTATCAACTCAATGCTTTGATTGAGTAAATTCAAGCTTTAAACTTACATACTATGCGTTCAACCCTCCTGCTTGTGTTAACCACATTGCTTTTCATTTCCTGCAACACAGAGAATAAAACGAAACCGGATGCACTTGCATCAAACATGGATACAACGGTGAACCCGGCTACTGATTTCTTTTTATATGCCAATGGTGGCTGGATTAAAAAGAACCCCATCCCTGCCGATGAAAGCAGCTGGGGTATCGGCAACCTGGTAGTAGAAGAAAACAGAACAAGACTCAGAACCATCAATGAAAATGCAGCCAAAGAAGAGGCTGCTCCCGGCTCTACAAGTCAAAAGATTGGTGATTTCTGGAAGACAGCAATGGACACAGTATCAATCGAAAAAAATGGGTTGAAGCCTTTGGAACCATGGTTCGGAAAAATTAACAGCATTAACGATCTGAAAAGTTTAAGCAATGTAATTGCTCTGTTGGATAAGATTGGTGCATCGTCCATTATCGGAAATTATATTGGACAGGATGCTAAAAACAGTGATGTGATTGCTTTACAGTTTTGGCAAACAGGTTTGGGATTACCTGAAAGAGAATACTATTTCAAGGAGGATTCAGCCACAATCAAAATCCGTGATGCGTATGTAAAATACTTAGCCAACACGTTAACCATGAGTGGTATTGATGGAGCAACTGCGGAAAAATCTGCTGCTGACATCATGAGCATCGAAATGAAAATTGCTAAAGTGCACCGCAAGATTGAAGACTTAAGAGATCCTTATTCCAATTATAACAAAATGAGCACGGCCAATTTTTATAAACTTACACCGTCACTTGATATGGAAGGTTATTTCAAAACAGCAGGAATACCTTCAGTTGATTCGGTTATTGTTGGTCAGCCGGAGTATTATAAAGAACTGGAAAGTATTTTGAAAACAACTTCTATCGACACATGGAAATTATTACTTCGTTTCCGGCTCATCAGCAGCTTTGCAGGTACTTTACCTGATGCGTATGGTAAAGAAGCTTTTGAATTTAATAAACTGCTGAACGGTGCCAAAGAAAGAAAACCACGCTGGAAAAGAGTCTTACAAACCGAAGAAGATATCATGGGCGAATTACTCGGGCAGCTGTATGTAAAAGAATACTTCGGAGAAACAGCTAAGAAAAGATATACAGACCTTGTAGAAGCAATCCGCACCGCATTGAAAGAGCGTATAGCAACACTGCCATGGATGAGCGACAGTACCAAACAAAAAGCTTATGAGAAATTATCAACCATGAAAAAGAAAGTGGGCTATCCAGATAAGTGGAAAGATTTTTCTGCAATGAAAATTGGTACAGAAAGCTATACACAGAATCTTATCGATGCAAATACATGGTGGACGAATTACTACATTAATAAATTGGGCAAACCCGTTGACAGAGATGAATGGACAATGAGTCCGCAAACTTATAATGCCTATTATAACCCGAGCAATAATGAAATTGTTTTACCTGCGGGCATCTTTACAGTTCCCGGTTACCGTGATGAAGAACTGGATGATGCACTGGTGTATGGTTATGCAGGTGCAACAACCATTGGTCATGAAATAACACATGGCTTTGATGACCAGGGCAGGCAGTTTGATGAAAAAGGAAATTTAAAAAGCTGGTGGACAAAGGATGATGAAGCAAAATTCAACGTACGTGCTGATGTGATGGTGAAACAATACTCTGCTTACAAACCTTTTGAAGGTTATAATATTAATGGCAAAGCTACGCTTGGTGAAAACATTGCTGATCTAGGTGGTGGTTTGCTTGGCTGGGATGCGTTTGTAAAAACAGAGCAATATAAAAAGAATGAAAAGCTGGCTGGTTTAACACCTGCTCAACGTTATTATCTTGGTTATGCATTGGGATGGCTGGGACAAACAAGAGATGAATCAATGAAAAACCGTTTGCTGACAGATGTACATTCTCCTGCAAAATGGAGAGTGAACGGGCCATTTGTAAGTATGGATAATTTCTATACAACCTTTAATGTAAAACCGGGTGATGCTATGTATGTGGCTGACAGTGCAAGGGTGAAAATCTGGTAA
>JBEBHT010000503.1:0-2606 GCA_040081135.1 Lacibacter sp.
TGGTTTTTTTATTTTTACTTATCTCAACAGTTATGACCAATGCCCAGCAAAAAAATCCCGTTGGAATCTATATGTTACAGGGAGTAAGGGAAATGGCTTCGGGTTTTGAACTGAAAGCCGATTCAACTTTTGAGTTTTTCTTTTCCTATGGTGCACTTGACCGCTACGGAAAAGGAAAATGGAAACAGGAAGGAAATAAAATCATCCTCAACAGCAGCCCTCATCCGGGTAAAGATTTTAAATTAACCGACAGCAGTAAAACAGCCGGCGATTTCATTTTTCTGCAGTTTGCTTTAAAAAACACGGTACTGAATAACTATATCTATGCTTATAGCGGTAAGCTGAAAAATGACGAATACCCTGTTCGTGCAAATGGAAGCGGCCTCATCAAACTTCCTGTTACAACCGATTCAATTCATGTGCTGTTTGAATTTGTGCCTGAACGGGAATCTGTATTCAGTCTCAACACAAAAAACTTCAATCATTTTACATTTACATTGGAGCCCTGGATCACAGATGTTTATTTTATTGATTTCAACTTAACCCTGGCAGATAACAAACTGGAAGGGAAACATCCGCTGATCACAAAAGAACATTGTGAATACCTGAAAGAAAAATACTGAAGGTTTCTGTTTTAGATGAACAGGCAATAAGTAGTACCACTTAACCCAATACAGTATTGATACTGCTTTTTGAAACATACTGCTTTCAATTATTGCAAGCCTGCAGAAGCAGATATACTTTTACTCCAGCAATTGAAGTTACCCGAATCCAATACCTGAAAACCCAAAAATCCAACAGCCCGTTTAAATCACGGCTCTATGAAACAACAAATGGCTTCTGTACCCAAAGAGAACGGACAACAGAAATATCAACAATTTGAAGCCATAGTAAAGCCCCGCATCACTGCGGGGCTTTTTAATGAATTCTCTCCGTATATTTTATTTTAATACTTCATCAATTTCTGTATCACCCTCTTCATCTTTCGCTTTGGGATAATCGTTCTTAATCTGCTGTTCAAATTGTTTTTCATCCTTTTGATTTCGCATTACCAGGAACACAATTAATGCAATTACTACTACCCCCACAACTATGATAATTGGCCAGTTCATTTTTGTTCGTTTATATGAAAGTTAGCCCATTTTCAGCGCTTGCTATGTTAAGTTTCTAAGACAGCAACCTGTTCTTACCACTCCGGACAGCCTGATTTTAGTGCAGCTTAAATAAGTCAGTAAGCAATACCCCTTACCACAAACTGCTGTAGTTACTGGTTTTTACAACAAACAGTACAGAATATTTTGCTGCATAAAATGATGCGTATACTTTTATAAAACAAATCCAATACTTAAAAAAACCGAAGAACTAACACATGAAAGGCCTTTGACCAATACCTGAAAAACCAAGTAAAATCCAATGACCGTTAAAACGGTTCTATGAAAAACAAAAATGGCTTCTGTACCCAAAGACAACGGACAAAAGAAACATTACAAAAAATTGAAGCCCATAAAAGCCCCGCATCACTGCGGGGCTTTTTAGTACAGTAAATAAGCTAACGGCGGGCTATATCCCGGGCACCCTTTTCCCCGTAAGCCATTATTCCTAACTTTTTCAATAAACAATACGGTTTTTACAAGCTGATAGAGCTTTTACAGCTTCTGTGCAAAATTGGAACTATGATACAGATCATTTTTTGAGTAACTTAACAGGTATATCTTATCCTTAAATTATATGAACATGAAACATTCCCACATTGTCTCAAGAATTGCAATCTATTTGCTCTCTGTTGTGCTCATAATTTTCGGTATTTTCCACTTCAAATATCCATACGATCTCCTTGTGTATGTACCCGACTTTCTTTTAGGAGGTATACGCTGGGCCTATGTTGTTGGCGGGGCCTTTATTCTTGTAGGTATTTCGTTTATGACCAACCGGTATGTTAAATTCACCAGTTACCTGCTGGCCGGTTTACTCATCATTTTTATTTTAACTATTCACCTGCCCAATGCGCTGAATGCCGGAGCTCCTGAAATGAGGCAATGGGCCCTGATCCATTTACTGAAGGACGCAGCCATTGTTGGTTTTGCCTTACATATCGCAGCAGGCGCCCATCACCAGCATCTGCACTTTGAAGAAAACGATTAACTCTATTCGTTGAATATTGAAATACAGGTAAACCGCTGAACAAAAATGTTCAGCGGTTTACCTGTTTCTTTTGCAGAATTCTTTGCTTTTATCCTGAGCTTATTATCTTCAGTTTCTAAACAGACAATATTGTTCATCAACATTCACAGTCATTTACCGGCAGCCCCGCATGAATGGACGGTTCAAAACCTTTATCAGCATTTTGAGCATGTTGCGGTACCCGGAAACTATTCCACAGGTCTGCACCCCTGGTATTTGAATGAAGAACCAATTATAGCCGATATTGAAGGGTTGAAAAAATGGAGTGCTCAGCCAAATGTACTGGCAATTGGTGAATGCGGACTGGACAGAGCATGCCGCACCGATTTCCGTCTGCAAAAAGACATCTTTCTTAAACAGGTACAATGGGCAAACGAGCTGCAAAAGCCACTGATCATTCATTGTGTAAAAGCGCATGAAGATGT
>JBEBHT010000504.1:0-2603 GCA_040081135.1 Lacibacter sp.
CCTGGAATCCTGCACCGGCAATTATTCCTGCAAATATGAAAAGTGGTGAAAAAGTTCCTGTTCGTATTGAATGGATACCTGAAGGGGGTGAATCTTATCTGTCGTTAAAATGGCAGGAACCACTTTCAAAGGAACAGCAAAATTCATTCAGTTTCAGCTCCGAAGCAGGACAGCAAATAGATTATTATTTCATCCATGGTAATAGTATGGATGAGGTGATTTCGGGATACAGGACTCTCACAGGCAAAGCGCCGATTGTTCCAAAATGGGCTTTGGGTTTCTGGCAAAGCAGGGAGAGATATAAAACACAGAATGAAATTCTTTCAACCGTTGATGAGTTCCGGAAAAGGAAAATTCCTATTGACAATATTGTACTGGACTGGAGCTATTGGAAAGAAGCCGGGTGGGGAAGCCAGGATTTTGATGAAGCACGTTTCCCTTCTCCAGACAGCATGATTGATGTGTTGCATAAAAAGTACAACACGCAGATCATGATTTCTGTATGGCCAAAATTTTATGAAGGCATTTCAGCATACAATGAGTTTGATAAAAAGGGATGGCTTTATAAAAAGAATATTGCAGATCGCCAGAAAGACTGGATTGGCAAAGGTTATATTTCTACTTTCTATGATGCCTTTAACGAAAATGCAAGAAAAGGTTTTTGGGATCTGATCAATAAAAAGATTTACAGCAAGGGAATTGATGCATGGTGGATGGATGCAAGTGAGCCGGATATTCTTTCCAATGTTGATCCTGAAAAAAGAAAACTGCAAATGTCTCCAACTGCTTTAGGCAGCGCTGCAGAATATTTGAATGCTTATCCTTTACAAAATGCAAAAGGAATTTATGAAGGACAACGTTCAACCGATCCAAATAAAAGAGTTTTTCTTTTAACACGTTCAGGCTTTGCAGGTTCGCAACGTTATGCTGCTGTAATATGGAGTGGGGATATTGGTTCTACCTGGAAGGATATGAAAAATCAAATTTCAGCCGGTGCAAATTTTTCTATGTCTGGACTGCCTTATTGGACAATGGATGCCGGAGGGTTTGTCGTACCATTAAAATTTGAAGAGCCCAATGCTGAAAATATGGAGGAATGGAGAGAGTTAATGACCCGCTGGTCGCAGTTTGGTTCCTTTGTTCCCATATTTCGTTCTCACGGTCAATTTCCATTCAGGGAAATATTTAATACAGCTCCGGAAGAGCACGCAGCTTACAAAAGTTTTCTTTATTACGATCATCTTCGCTATCGTTTAATGCCTTATATCTATTCAGTTGCAGGTGCAGCATATCATAACGATTATACGATTATGAGAGGATTGGCCATGGATTTTGCAAATGACTCAGAAGTATTAAATATTGACGACCAGTATATGTTTGGCCCTTCACTGCTAATAAATCCTGTATACGAATACAAGAAAAGACAAAGGGAATTGTATTTACCAAAATGTGCCGGTTGGTATGATCTCTATACAGGAAAATGGTACGCCGGAGGCCAGAAAATAAATGCAGAAGCTCCTTATGAAAAAATGCCTGTGTTTGTTAAAGCAGGTTCAATCATTCCTTTTGGACCGGCACTTCAATACACAAATGAAAAGCCTGCTGATACAATTATGCTGAATATTTATGCAGGTGCCAATGCTTCTTTCGATTTATATGAGGATGAAGGGACTAATTATAATTATGAAAAAGGAGCTTTTTCGATCATCCATATATCTTATAACGAATCCACCAAAACGGTTGAGATAGGAAATCGAAAAGGAGTTTTTAACGGAATGCTGCAAAAAAGAGTTTTCACTATCAATATCATTTCTCCAAACAATAAAAATTCTTTACAGTTTAATACTTCAAAAAAACTATTTTTTTATGATGGCAAAAAAACAGTCATCAAAATTTAATAATTCTTCTCTTTTAAACATTCAAATATGAAACATTCCAAAACGATTCGCTTAAAATTAAAACTGCTGTGGGGTATTTTACTGCTATTCCTGTTTGCAAGCAATAACAGCTATGCGCAAACAAAAGTGAGCGGTACTGTTGTAAATCAACAAACGCTTGCACCTATTTCCGGTGCTACAGTTACTGTAAAAAAAACAAAACGCTTTGCTATTGCTAACGAAACAGGTCGTTTCAGTATTGAGGCTGCCGTTGGCGAAGTACTTGTAATTACTGCTGTTGGTTTCGAAAAGACAGAGGTGAAGGTTACCTCCTCTGAAACGAATATTCAGCTTAAACAGGTAATCAGTCAATTAGAAAATATTGTTGTAATTGGCTATGGAAGAGTTAAGAGAAAGGATCTTACCGGTGGTATATCTTCTATTTCCGGTACAGAGCTCCGAAAATCTCAGCCAACTACTTTCGACCAGGCCCTGCAGGGAAAAGTTGCAGGAGTTGTGGTGCAGCAAATATCCGGTCAACCTGGTGGTGGTGTATCTATTCAAATACATGGTATCTCTTCTATCAGTGGCTCTAATTCGCCATTATATGTTATTGATGGTGTTATTATTCCTCCAACAAACGACCCTGGAAATGGTTCTAACCCCCTGAACACCATTAACCCTTCTGAAATTGAATCAATTGACATATTAAAAGATGCTTCTGCA
>JBEBHT010000103.1:0-11388 GCA_040081135.1 Lacibacter sp.
GGTTAAAACGTGCACGTATCGCTAACCTGAAAGTGGAAATTTTTAAACCGGCTGTGGATGTACGTTATGATGAAGTGAAAATCGTTTCGCATGATGAAAATGCCATCCTCTCCACCCCTATTGATAATTCACAGAAAATTTTATTACTGTCGCAGGATGTGGAAGTGATTGGGATTGATGAGGCCCAGTTTTTTGATGCGGAAATTACCAATGTATGCGAACAGCTGGCTTTACGTGGTGCAAGGGTGATTGTTGCAGGGCTTGATATGGATTATAAAAAGCAACCATTCGGGCAAATGCCGAACCTGCTTGCCGTTGCTGATTATATTACCAAGCTGCATGCTATTTGTGTAGTATGCGGAAATATTGCCAACTATTCGTACCGTACTTCCAGTGAAGGTGGCCAGGTAGTATTGGGCGAAAAAGATAAGTATGAGCCGAGATGCCGCCATTGTTATCATCACCAATAAAACAATTTCATTTTGCTTTCTTCCCAAAAAATAATTGCCCTTTTTAAAAAAGACCTGCTGCTTGAAGTAAGACAGCAATACACATTTTATGGAATACTGCTGTACATCGCCAGTACCATTTTTGTGTTGTTCTTAGCTATGGGACAGCCCGATGCAAGTGTTTGGAATGGCTTGTTCTGGATGAACCTGTTATTTATTTGTATTAATGCTGTAGCCAAAAGTTTTTTGCAGGAAAGCCGTGGACGTATGCTGTATTATTATTCCATTGCCGGTGCATTGGATTTCATTATTGCAAAAGTGCTGTATAATATTGTGCTGATGCTGGTGATGAGTTTGCTCAGTATTTTACTCTTCAGTTTCTTTTTGGGCAGTCCTTACGGAAATACGTTGAACTTTCTTGGAATAGGTGTTTTAGGAGGCATCAGTATCAGTTTGGTATTTACATTGCTGGCAGCTATTGCTGCAAGGGCCAATCAAAATGCTGCCCTCATGGCTATTCTTGGTTTCCCCCTAATCATTCCGCAATTGTTACTGCTGGTAAAAATTTCAAAGAGTGTGTTTGGGGAAGTATTCAGAGATGGAGCTTTAACACAAATGGTTTTATTATTAAGCGGACTTGACCTGATGGTTGTAATCCTGAGCCTTATTTTATTCCCCTTTTTATGGAAAGATTAGAACCAACTCCCTAACTTTGCCGCACGTAAAAAGGCAGAGAAAAGCATACAATAACCACTTCCTATTTTTTTGAAGGATGAATGATCACCCAGTAATCAAGAGTCAGTCAAAGTAAACATGAAGCTCTTCCTTTCTGCATTAACTTTTAAAAAAGTTTATGAAAAAATCCTGGTGGAAGATATTAGCAGTTGTACTATTGCTCTACACATTTACCGCAGGACTCCTTATCAAAGTCCCCATTATTGGCAACCTGCACCAAACCATCCGCAATCTATTTTTCCATGTGCCCATGTGGTTTGGTCAGATGATTCTGTTACTGGTATCATTGATATTTTCTATCCGTTATTTAAGAAGCGGCAATTTAGAAGACGATATAAAAGCCCGTGAATATGCACGAACCGGAGTTATTTTTGGTTTACTGGGATTGCTTACAGGAGCTATTTGGGCAAATTTTACATGGGGAAAACCATGGAGCAATGATCCCAAGCAGATTGCAGTTGCTATTGCATTACTCATTTACCTTGCCTACTTTGTTTTGCGTAATTCAATGCCCGATATGGATAAGCGTGCAAGAGTAAGCAGCGTTTATAACATTTTTGCCTATTTTATTTATGTTCCGCTGATAATGATCTTACCGAGACTGGTACAATCATTACATCCCGGTGGAAAGGGTGTAGAAGGTAATCCGGCCTTAGGCGGTCAGGATCTTGACCCAACAATGCGGCTTGTTTTCTGGCCCGGTGTTATTGGCTGGACCTTACTGGGCGTATGGATGACAACCTTACTCATCCGCTTTTATAAACTCAAAGAAAAAAAATGGATCCATGCGTAAATTAATTCTATTAACTCTTTCCATCCTGTTTTCTGCTTTTGAATTAATGGCACAAGCCGCTGATGATAATTCAGTAATGGTAAGCAACGGAAAAATTTATGTTGTGCTTGCTGTTTGCCTCACCATTTTCACTGGCATTGTTCTTTACCTGGTTCGTATTGACCGGAAGATATCAAGACTGGAAAAAAAGAAAGATTAACGATTCGCTATATTAAATTTTAAAAAACGATTGTATGTCAACTACGAATTACAGTTTTTTCGGAGCAGTAGAACAAAGCTTCGATAAAGCAGCAGCCTTTACCAAATGGGATAAAGGTATCCTTGAACAGATTCAGCAATGCAACAGTGTGTACAGTATGAAATTTCCTGTAAAAATGGATGACGGCAGCATTGAAGTTATTGAAGCCTACCGTGTACAGCACTCACATCACAAAACTCCATGTAAAGGTGGTATCCGATTTTCTATGGAAGTAAACCAGGACGAAGTAATGGCACTGGCCGCACTGATGACTTACAAGTGTGCCATTGTGAATGTACCCTTTGGCGGAGCAAAAGGCGGTATTAAAATTGATCCGAGAAAACGCTCTGCGTATGAACTGGAAAAAGTTACCCGCCGTTATACAGCTGAATTAGTAAAGAAAAATTTTATCGGCCCCGGCATTGATGTTCCCGCTCCTGATTATGGAACCGGCGAAAGAGAAATGTCATGGATCGTTGATACTTACCAGTCACTTCGCCCCGGTGAAATTGATGCAGCGGGATGTGTAACAGGTAAACCCATTACACAGGGCGGTGTTCGTGGCCGCCGTGAAGCAACAGGCTTAGGTGTATTTTATGGCATCCGTGAAGTATGTAATATGCCTGAAGTAATGAGCAAGCTTGGATTAACGGAAGGTATTAAAGGCAAGCGTGTAATTGTTCAGGGTCTTGGAAATGTGGGTTATCATTCTGCCAAATTTTTCCAGGATGCAGGAGCAATTATTGTTGGCCTGGCCGAATATGAAGGAAGTATTTATAACTATGATGGATTAGATGTTGATGCAGTATTTCAGCATCGCAAAAACACAAAATCAATTTTAAATTTTCCCGGTGCCACTAACTGTGTAAAAAATACAGATGCACTGGAACTGGAATGTGACATCCTGATTCCGGCAGCTTTAGAAAATGTAATCAATGGAGAAAATGCTCCGAGAGTAAAAGCCAAAATGATTGGTGAAGCAGCCAACGGACCTTTAACTCCTGATGCAGATGAAGAATTTGCAAAACGTGGGGTACTTGTTGTTCCGGATATGTTCCTCAATGCAGGCGGTGTAACTGTTTCTTATTTTGAGTGGTTGAAAAACCTGAGCCATGTCCGTTATGGCCGTTTGGAAAAACGCTTTACCGAAAACCAGAACGGAAATATGCTGAGCCAGGTTGAACAGTTAACCGGCAAAAAAGTAGAAGATAAAATGCGTACGACCATAATGCATGGCCCGGACGAGGTTGACTTGGTTTACAGTGGTTTGGAAGAAACCATGATCAATGCCGTGAATGAAGTAATGGACTGCTGGAAAGAAAACCCAGCAATACCTGATATGAGAACAGCAGCATATGTTGTGGCCATAAATAAAGTAGCGATCACATACCTCGAACTCGGTATCTTTCCATAAATCTAACCAATTGCTTATTTCTAAATCCCACCATACAAGGTGGGATTTTTTTATTCCTCCCATCTTCGTTTACTCCTGAAATTATTTCAGATCAGCTGTTTTTTGCCCTGACTAACTTGCAGAATTTCTGTAACTTTATCAGTCGACTACGAAACCCTTCATAACTGTTTGTTAATTTGGGTACGTGGTATATCTGAAATGATGTCAGCGTTGTTATTTTACAGAACAAAGGCACAAGCTTTGATAAACTATCATTCAATAAAAACCCTAATCTGAGAAGAAATGAAAGCAAAACACATTTTCGTTACTATCCTGATCAGTGCTGTTACTGCGTTAACAAGTGTTTTCCTGTATTCAAAATACACAAAGAATAACCAGCTGATTTCACAAAGTCAGGCTCAGCTTCCTGTGAACTATGCAGGTTTTGATGCTGGTGCTCCGGGAGGAGGTCCGGTTGATTTTGAAGCAGCAGCAAGCACATCTACACCGGCAGTAGTACATATCAAAACAAAAACAAATCCCACTCAAACAAGTAATCAGCAAAAGAAAAAAAATCCTTTCGGCGAAGTATTCGGCGACGATTTTTTTGATGACTTCTTTGGTGGCCCAAATTCTAACCGCCCTCAAATGGCAAGTGGAAGCGGTGTATTTGTTACCAGCGATGGTTATATTGTAACAAACAATCATGTGGTTGATGGTGCAGACGAAGTAACAGTTACTCTGCACAATAAAAGGCAGTATAAAGCCAAGGTACTTGCCAAAGATGCAAATACTGATCTCGCAGTAATTAAGATTGAAGGAACAGGATTTCCTTACTTGTTGTATGGAAATTCAGATGAAGTAAAAGTTGGTCAATGGGTATTGGCTGTGGGTTATCCCTTAACATTGGAAACAACGGTTACAGCAGGTATTGTAAGTGCAAAATTCCGATTCTTAGGAATCAATCAACGTAATGCCGGACGTAATGCAAATATTGTAGAAAGCTTTATACAAACTGATGCAGCTGTAAACCAGGGTAACAGCGGTGGCGCATTAGTAAACACAAGCGGGCAATTGATTGGTATTAATGCAGCCATTGCATCTCCAACCGGTTCATATGCAGGTTATTCTTATGCAATTCCGGTTAATATTGTTAAGAAAGTAGTTGACGACCTGATTAAGTTCGGAACTGTACAAAGAGCATTCCTCGGCATCCGTCCGGAAGCAAATGGTGATGAAGGAACTGATTCAAATATTAAAGAAGGCGATGGTGTTGTAATTGGCGAAGTAATGAGTAACAGTGCAGCTGAAGCAGCAGGCTTAAAGAAAGGTGATAAAATTATTAAGCTTGAAAACAAATCAGTAACAACATGGGCAGAATTGACCGGCACTGTAGCAAGTTACCGCCCCGGACAAAAGTTAACCGTAACTTATGAACGTGGTGGAAGAGAAAGCACAGCTATACTTACTTTAAAAAATAGTTCAGGTAATACAGAAATTGTAAAAACATCCGCACTTGATAAATTGGGTGCAGAGTTTGAAGTACTCACATCTGCAAAAGCAAAAGAATATGGTGTTGAAGGTGGTGTAACAGTAAAAACATTATCTGATGGACTGATTGCAGATCAAACAACCATCAAAAAAGGTTTTATCATTGTTCGTGCAGGTGGCAAAACCATTAAGACTGTAGACGACCTTAAACATGCAATTGATGCAGCAGGAAATAGCATTATTATTGAAGGTATTTATCCAGGTTATGAAGGCGTATACCAGTATGCAATTAATGATCTGAGAAATGAACCATAACAATCGGTTTCTACGATAAAAAAAATCCCCTGAATAATTTCAGGGGATTTTTTTATTTCGTCATGATCTGGTATCCCCAGGGTTCAATTGTAAAGTCGGCTGAAATATCATTCTTCTCAGTAGTATGTTCATTTGTAAATTCACCTCTTACACGGTGGTCCTGTAAACGGAAGTTGATTTTTTCCGCAGAGAAATTAAGCACAACAACTATTTCATTTTCTTTATTCTTTCGTACAAAACAAAATAGCTGATCAGGATGATCAGTTGCAATACGCCAGGTGATCACATCTTTATGCCCGCTTAATAATGCAGGCTGTTGCTTTCGTAACAGCAACAGCTTTTTATAAAACTGATGGAGTGCAGGATTCCCTGTCCATTCAATTTCATCCTTATCAAAAAACTGTAACCGTTTAAGATTGGGTAACTCCTGTCCGCTGTATATAAGTGGAATGCCATTCCACATACAGCTGAATACTGCTAACGGAATAGCCATATCTCCGTACTTTTCATATTCGGATCCGTTCCAGCTGTTTTCATCATGATTACTGGTAAAAAAAGATCGGATATGCTGAAAAGGTTGTTTTGTTTGATAGCCGCCCAATGCTTTATCCAGCTCAACAATCGGCTGATGCTTTTGATAAAACTCCTGTGTTATATGCATCCAGTGCCAGCTGTAGCTTACATCAAATACATAAGCAAATGGTTCGTCGTTCCATTGATCAAATTCACCGAGCCAGAATAACTCTTTCAATTTATCCAGCTCTGTTCTTGCTTCAGCCCAAAAATCTACCGGTACAAGCATGGCCATATCGCATCGAAATCCATCGATAGCACAATCTTTCACCCAAAACTTCATGGCATCAATCATTGCCTTGCGTAAAGCTGGGTTGTGGAAATTTAAATGAATTACATCTTCCCAATTTTCAACAGGCGGTTTGAAATTTCCAAATTGATCTTGAGTAAAATATTCGGGGTGAGAAATGGTCCATTCATGATCCCATCCTGTATGATTGGCCACCCAGTCAATGATTACTTTCATACCCAGCTCATGAATTTGATTCACCAGCTGTTTAAACTCATCTATCGTTCCAAACTCAGGGTTTGTTTCTACATAACTTGAACAGGCATAATAACTGCCCAAGCTGCCTTTCCTGTTCTTGACAGAAATAGAAGTAACCGGCATAAACCAGATTATTTCCACACCCATATCTTTCAAACGGGGCAAATGTTTAGCGAAAGCAGAAAAGGTTCCTTCGGCTGTATATTGCCGGAGGTTTACTTCATAAATATTCGTTGAATGAACCCATTCAGCGGGTGTAAAAGCAGTTGGCATATTGGTTGTAATTCGGCTTCAATAATACGAAGCAAAGCCCAAACCGCAGGTTCTTATTTTCCACTTTCAAACTCTTTACCTTTGCGGCTGTTATTGAGTATTATGAAAAAATTTGAAGTCCCTAATATTTACCGCAGTTCATTAATCACCGCTATCAAGAATAAGCGGAAACAGGAAGATAAGCTGAAGAAAGATTTTACTCCTACCCTGCTTGATCTGGGCGCTGTTCAGTTTTACCTGGCTCGTCATTTTGGATTTTGTTATGGTGTAGAAAATGCCATTGAAATATCCTTCAGAACAATTGAAGAAAACCCGGGTAAGCGTATTTTTCTATTGAGCGAAATGATTCATAACCCGCAGGTAAATGCAACGCTCAAGGAAAAAGGTGTACAATTTCTGCAGGATACCTATGGTAAGCAGGTGATTTCATTTGATGAAATAACAAAAGATGATGTGGTGATCATTCCTGCATTTGGAACCACACTGGCCATTGAACAGATGCTAAATGAAAAAGGGATTGTAACTGAAAAATATAATACCACCTGCCCCTTTGTAGAAAAAGTTTGGAATCGAAGCGAACAGATTGCAGAAAAAGGTTATTCAATAGTTGTACACGGCAAACCAAAACATGAAGAAACAAGAGCAACTTTTTCGCATGCCAGTTCACATATAGCAACTGTGATTGTGAATGATATGAAAGATACCATTGAGCTTGGTAAATATATCACAGGAGAAAAACCTTCTGCACTATTCTATGATGAATTCAAAGGATTATATTCTGATGGGTTTGATATTGAAAAAGATCTGCAGCGGTTTGGAGTTGTGAATCAAACAACACAACTGGCAAGCGATACACAGGCCATTGCCGAATATCTCAAAGCACTTGCAATGCAGCATTACAGTTTAAATGAAACAACAATCGGAGAACGTTTTGCCGATACTAGAGATACGCTTTGTTATGCAACCAATGACAACCAGACAGCAGTAACCGGGATGCTTGAAACGGATGCTGATCTTGCAATTATTGTTGGTGGTTATAACAGTTCCAATACAACGCACCTGGTTGAATTATGTGAAGAAAAACTGCCCACCTATTTCATTAACAGTGAGGATAAAATTCTTTCTTCAACAGAGATCATGCATTTCAACTTTCATGATAAGAAAGAATATGTAACAAAAGATTTTCTTCCATCCAGAAGGCCTGCAAAAATATTAATCAGCAGCGGTGCTTCCTGTCCTGATTCATTGGTTGAAGCAGTGATACAGAAAATTGCTTCTATCTATTCAGCCGATGAACAACTGCTGAAGCAGATTCATTTATTTCATTAAATCTTTTTCTTTACAAGTGCCAGAGCCTGATCAAATTGCTCCTTCATTGTAAGGTCTGTATTATCCAAAACAATTGCATCATCTGCTTTTCGGAGAGGGCTTACTTCTCTGTGAGAGTCAATATAATCACGCATTTCAAGATTTGTTTTTACCTCCTCAATTGAAGTGTTTGGATTCTTGGCAAACATTTCTTTAAACCTGCGTTCAACACGAACCATGTTATCAGCCGTCATAAAAATTTTCAGTTCAGCCTTAGGAAAAACTGTTGTTCCTATATCACGGCCATCCATTACAATTCCTTTGCCGGCACCCATTTTCTGTTGCTGGGCAACTGCAAAAGTTCTCACCAATCCAATGGCTGCAACATCACTTACTTTTTCTGCTACCACAAGGTCACGGATCACATACTCTACATTCTCATCATTCAAATAAATTTCAGATTCGCCTGTTTGTGAATTGGGTAGAAATTCGAGTGTAATGTTTGTAAGCGCTTCTTTTACTTCCTCATCATTTGTCCAGTCGATATGATTGCGCAGAAAATACAATGTAATTGCCCGGTACATTGCTCCGCTGTCAATATAAATATATCCCAGTTCTTTTGCCAGTTGTTTAGCCAGTGTGCTTTTACCACAACTCGACCAGCCGTCAATTGCTATAATAATTTTCTTTGCCATTCTTTAATCAAAAAGCAAATCTAAATAAAAACCCCGCTGTAAAAGCGGGGTTTACTATGAACTTTTTAAAAATTATGCTTCAGAAGACTTGGCAGATTTCTTTGATTTCTCCTTAAAGGAAAATTTAATCTTCTGATTTTCCTTATCCAGGTCGGCAATCAATACATCGCCTTCCTTGATATGCATGCTCAAAATTTCTTCTGCTAAAGGATCTTCAAGATATTTCTGTATGGCACGGTGCAGTGGTCTTGCCCCAAACTGTGCATCGTAGCCTTTATCTGTAATAAACTCTTTTGCTTCTTCAGTCAGCTCCATTGCAAAACCGAGGTTTTTCAATCTGACACTTACACCCTTCATCAATATATCAATGATTCGGAAGATATGGTCTTTAGAAAGGGAGTTAAAGATCATCACATCGTCAATCCTGTTCAGGAATTCAGGTGAGAATGTTTTCTTTAACGCCTTCTCAATAACAGCCTTGTTGTTCTCTTCAGCATTCTGCAATCTTGTTGCTGTTGCAAAACCAACTCCTTCACCAAAATCCTTCAACTGGCGTACACCAATATTTGAAGTCATAATGATCAGTGTATTCTTGAAATCAACTTTGCGTCCGAGACCATCAGTTAATTGTCCATCATCAAGTACCTGCAACAGAATATTGTAAATATCCGGATGCGCCTTTTCTATTTCATCAAGCAACACAACTGAATACGGTTTACGGCGTACACGTTCTGTTAACTGACCACCTTCTTCATATCCGACATAGCCCGGAGGTGCGCCGATTAAACGGCTTACAGTAAACTTCTCCATGTACTCACTCATATCAATACGAATCAGCGCATCATCACTGTCGAACATATAACGGGCAAGAGCACGTGCCAATTCAGTTTTACCAACACCTGTAGGACCAAGGAAGATAAATGTGCCAATTGGTTTCTTCGGATCTTTTAAACCAACTCTGTTACGCTGAATAGCTTTCACCACTTTGCTGATTGCTTCTTCCTGACCGATTACTGCACCCTGCAGATCTTCTGCCATACGGCGCAATTTATCTGTTTCAGCCTGAACCATACGCTTAACAGGAATACCTGTCATCATACTCACCACTTCAGCAATTGCTTCTTCGTCGATCGGGTAGCGTTTGTGCTTACTTTCTTCTTCCCATTTCGCTTTAGCTTTTTCCAGTTCTTCACCTAATCTTTTTTCCGTATCACGGAGTGAAGCTGCTTCTTCAAAACGCTGGCTCTTTACCACTTTATTTTTTTCCTGCTTAATGTCTTCAATCTTCTTTTCAAGATCAAGTATTTCCTGCGGAACATTGATATTCTTTAAATGCACCCTTGCACCAACTTCATCCAGCACATCAATTGCCTTGTCTGGCAACAGGCGATCAGTCATATAACGATCACTCAATTTTACACAGGCATTAATTGCTTCGTCATTGTATGCAACATTGTGAAACTCTTCATATTTTGATTTGATGTTCTGAAGAATCTGAATGGTTTCATCAATACTTGGCGGATCAATAATTACTTTCTGAAAACGACGGTCTAATGCACCATCTTTTTCAATATACATTCTGTATTCATCCAAAGTAGACGCACCGATACATTGCAACTCACCTCTTGATAAAGCCGGTTTGAAAATATTAGAAGCATCTAATGAACCACTTGCTCCACCAGCCCCAACAATGGTATGTATTTCATCTATGAATAAAATCACATCCCTGTTTTTTTCCAGTTCATTCATGATGGCTTTCATGCGCTCTTCAAACTGACCACGGTATTTTGTGCCGGCAACCAATGCTGCCAGATCGAGTGATACTACACGCTTATCATACAATACACGGGAAACTTTTCTTTGCACAATACGCAAAGCCAAGCCTTCTACGATAGCAGTTTTACCTACTCCGGGTTCGCCAATTAAAATGGGATTGTTTTTCTTACGTCTTGATAAGATTTGTGACACACGCTCAATCTCTGTTTCACGGCCAACTATCGGATCAAGTGATCCGTTTTCTGCCATACGTGTAATGTCTCTTCCAAAATTATCAAGTACAGGTGTTTTACTTTTTGCACCTGCCGGTTGTTTTGACCTGGGTTGTGAATACTTTGATTTTTCTTCATCAAATTCTTCATCACCGGTGTCATCATACTCTGCTCTTGGTTCATTTGATTTTACCATACCTAATTCATTTCTGAAAATATCGTAATCAATTTCAAACTGATTCAAAATCTGAGTAGCGATATTTTCTTTGTTTTTAAGAATTGATAACATGAGATGTTCCGTTTCAACCTGTGGACTTTTTAAAGCTTTTGCTTCAAGTACCGTGACACGGATCACTTTCTCTGCCTGCTTGGTTAAAGGTAAACTGTTGATATTGGCAATATTCTTACCTGTTTTATCCTTCACTGCGAGTTCAATTTCCTTTCGCAATTCGTATAAATCAACATTGAGATTCTTTAAAATTTTAATAGCGGTGTTTTCACCTTCCCTGATCATTCCTAAAACGAGATGTTCAGTTCCTATAAAATCATTTCCGAGCCTTAATGCCTCTTCTCTGCTGAAGGAAATAATTTCTTTTACCTGTGTTGAAAAATTATGATCCATAATGGATATTCGGTTTTTACAATTATAA
>JBEBHT010000505.1:0-2592 GCA_040081135.1 Lacibacter sp.
CAAGCCCGAAATTAATTTGCAGTCAATATGAGCATAACAACCAAACAGGCTACTCAATGCTATCACTGCGGTGACGATTGCATTACTGAACAGATAAAAATTGATGACAAAAGTTTTTGCTGCCAGGGTTGTAAAACTGTGTACCAGGTTCTCAACCAGAGTGATTTATGCGAATACTATAATCTCAACGAAAACCCCGGCTTAAGTCAGCGAATTGAAGTAAGAAAAGATAAATTTTCTTTCCTTGAAGATGAAAAAATTCAGCAGCAGCTCATTTCTTTCAAAAACAGTGAACAGACACATATTACATTTTACCTGCCGCAAATTCACTGCAGTTCATGTTTATGGTTGCTTGAAAATTTACACCGTCTTAACAAAGATATTATTTCATCAAGGGTAAATTTTACCCGCAAAGAAGTTGATATCGTCTTCAATCACCAGTCAACAAAGCTGCGTACAGTTGCAGAGCTGTTAGCAGGTATCGGTTACGAACCTTATATCAGCCTGCAGAACTTACAGGAAGCAAAGCCACGAATTCAACGAAGTCTTATTTACCAGTTAGGTGTTGCAGGGTTCTGTTTCGCCAATATCATGCTCATGAGTTTTCCTGAATACCTTGGGCTTGAAGATGCAGATAAAGGCCTGCAGAATATGTTCAGGTATTTCAATCTTGTTTTGTCGATCCCGGTTTTAGTATACAGCTCAATACCATTTTACCAGAGTGCCTGGGGAAGTCTCCGGCATAAATATCTCAATATTGATGCACCTATTGCTTTAGCCATCATCATGACCTTTGGCCGCAGTGTATATGAAATATTCAGCAATACCGGCAGTGGTTATTTCGATTCAATGACAGGTATTGTTTTCTTTATGCTTGTAGGACGGATACTGCAGGAAAAAACATATCAGCAATTGTCATTTGAGCGGGATTATACTTCTTACTTTCCCATTGCTGTTACAATCATGAAAGAAGGAAAAGAAATTCCAACTGCTTTGCCTGATTTGAAAACCGGTGATACGATCCTTATTCACCATGAAGAACTGATCCCGGTTGATGGTTTGCTTACAAGAGGAAAAGCATTGATCGACTACAGTTTTGTAACAGGTGAATCGCTTCCAGTATTAAAAGAAATGGGTGAACTGGTGTATGCAGGCGGCAAGCAAACAGGCGGCAATATTGAAATTCTTACCATGAAAGAAGTGGCTCAGAGCTACCTCACCAAACTCTGGAATAAAGATGAAAAACAAAAGGAAGATGAAAAATCCTTTGTAAACATTCTCAGCCGGTATTTTACATGGATCGTATTTACAATTGCATTGGCAGCTGCAGTATACTGGAGTTTTTATGATGGAACCAAAGCATGGAATGTAGTTACCACCATTCTCATTGTTGCATGTCCCTGTGCATTACTGCTTTCAAATAATTTCACCAATGGCAATGTGCTGCGCATACTCGCTAAAAACAAATTGTACCTGCGCAATGCACAGGTAATTGAAGAAATTGCCAATGCTGATCATATTGTATTTGATAAAACAGGAACATTAACAACCACCACTGACCAGGATGTTGTTTTCGCAGGCAATTTTCTGAACGGGAAAGACAAAGCAGATATTTCAGCACTTGCTGCTCAAAGTAATCATCCGCTGAGTAAACTTTTGGTTAAGCATCTAGGGATGGCTGAAAACAGAAACGTAAAAAACTTTAATGAAATAACAGGTAAAGGAATCCAGGGAATTGTTGAGAACAGGATCATCTCTATTGGATCGGCAGAGTTTGTAACAGGTGAACCCGGAAATAAATTGGAGGGGAGCAGCCTGTATATAATGATAGATGGGAACCTGATTGGTCATTTTACCATCAGGAATCATTACCGCCCATCTCTTCTTTCACAAATAAAGAAACTGCAGAAATATTATAAAATTTCCGTGCTTTCAGGCGATAATGAAAGTGAAAAAAGAACACTTCAAATGGCCATTGGCAAAAAGTCAACATTTCTCTTCAATCAAAAGCCTCATGAAAAACTTGCCTATATAAAATTACAGCAGGAGCTCGGCGATAAAGTAATTATGGTGGGCGATGGATTAAATGATGCAGGTGCATTAAAACAAAGTAATGCAGGGATTGCAGTTACTGAAAGCACCAACAACTTTACTCCCGCCAGTGATGGCATCCTTGAAGCCGAGAGGTTACATCAACTTCCTGCTTATCTCCGGTTAACAAAAGCCAACAAACAAATCGTTGTAGGAATTTTTATTTTATCAATTCTTTACAATGTCATCGGATTGTCTTTCGCCGTACAGGGAACTCTTTCTCCCTTAATCGCAGCTATTTTGATGCCATCGAGCTCCATTACCATAATCTTGTTCTCATTCGGAGCATCAACCTTATCAGCTAAGCTTTTGAAGTTGAAATAGCCAAAAAGCTGACTAAAGTCATAAGAATTTGACAGGAATCAACTTTTTGTCTGATTTCTGTCAGCCTCAATTAGGGTAGCGAAAAATATTTTTACAGGATAAAAGAAAGTCTATATGAGTGTTATAATACTATTACTTATTGCCAGTGTATCTGTGGCATCGTTGTTTTTGGCGGCT
>JBEBHT010000506.1:0-2592 GCA_040081135.1 Lacibacter sp.
GTGCCGCCGCCCATCGGCAAACATGTATTCCTTACCAAACCTTACCTGCATTCCATTTTACCTGAACGTGTGAGCATCCGCTGGATCAGCAACCTGTTGAGTTTTGGCTGGGTTGAATATGGTGAAGCGGGAAAGCTTGATCAGAAAGCAGTGCTGGTGAAAGATGGTTTGGTGAATGCGTATAACCGTGTGCATGAAATTCATTTAGAACAATTAAAACCGGGAACACAATACCAATACCGTGTTGCATCAAAATATATTAAGAGTTTTGATGGTGAAGACACAATTAACTATGGCGAAACTATTTACAGCGATACATATTCTTTTACAACTTTTGACCAAAATAAAAAAGAAGTCAGCTGGCTGGTGCTAAACGATATTCATGACCGACCGGAATCTTTTCCACTATTACTGAAGCTGAATAAAAACAATCCGTATGATTTTGTTTTTCTGAATGGGGATATGTTCAATTTTCAAAGTGACGAAGAACAGATCATTGACCATTTGCTGAAACCATGCACGGATACATTTGCCACGAAAAAGCCAATGATCTTTGTAAGAGGCAATCATGAAATGCGGGGAAAATTTGCTCATCAACTGAAGGACTATTTTTCTAATCCGGATGGTTTGTATTTCACGTATGAGCTGGGGCCTGTGTTTACGATTGTGCTTGATACAGGAGAAGAAGAAATGAATACCGGTTGGGATGATTCGGATGCATACAGGGAAAAGCAGGCGGCATGGATGGAAAAGATCATGCAGTCGGAAGCATACCAAAAAGCAACATACAGGGTGGTGATGATGCATATTCCTCCGCAGTATTCATTTGAGCATAAAGGTTCGCAGCATTGCAAAAAAGTTTTTTCCCCTTTGTTTGATCAATATAAAGTTGACCTGGTGATTTCAGGTCATAAGCATGTGTTTGGTGTGCATCCTCCTGTAAAAGGGGTACATGACTATCCTATTGTTATTGGCGGCGGACCTTTACCCGGCAACCGTACATTAATTAAAGTAAAAGCAAACGAAGAACAATTACATGTTGAAATGCTGAAAGATGATGGGAGTGTTGTTGGTGAGTACAGGGCAAAAGCAAACAAATGAAAGAACAAGTAAAGCCTTTTCTTATTGTTGGTGCCAACATAGTAATTTTTATTTTATTACACTATTTGAACATCATATCCACTTTTCTAAAAGGAGGATATGGGAATAATAATGCAGATAGTGATTGGGTTTATATTCCTGCTTATCTCTTTCAGGTAATAATTCTAATATTTCTTGCGATTTATAAGCGAAAAAAATCAGCGAAACAGGTTGGTTATATTTACCTCATTTGCATTTTAGTGATTACATTATTATTTCTGCTAAGTAAATATGGACTTATTCCCGGCTCGCTAATTCCTTCCTAAGTATCATCTATTATTTATTTTGAAAACGCAGCATCTGCGCTTATTATCTTATAATTATCGGGTCTTACATCAGGCTTCATGATTTTACTGTTGCTGATATTTGCGCTGTTGTTACGACCCGGGCTTTGCAGTTATTGATTTAGTTAATGCAGATATTGAGTTTGCTAATGCAGTTATTGTTTTGGTGACTGTAGTTGCTGATTTGGACGCTGCAGTTGTCGATTTGGAGACTGTAGATATCGATTTGGACGCTGCACACTGTAATTTGGGCAGTGCAGACTGCAACTTGGGCAGTGCTCACATCAATTTGGAGACTGCGAGTATGAGTTTGGAAGCTGCACGTATCGATTTGGACGCTGCACGCTGTAATTTAGGCAGTGTACGCTGCAATTTGGGCAGTGTAGATATCGATTTGGGAGCTGCACACATCGATTTGGACGCTGCAGATAACGGTTTAGGAGCGTTTTATGGGGAAATGAAGGGTTAGGGAGCTATTGACGGGCCTGCTGTGCTGACTCTCTTGTATAATATAACCCTAACTTTTAAGTTGGGGTGTTTTGAAAAAAGGGGATGGCTTTAGCCTTGAAATTTCATCATGGCTAAAGCCGGACGTTGATTTAGTTAACCCCCGACTTAAAAGTTGGGGTTATAAAAAAACTGCAATGAAAATGAAACTGTGAATTGAAAGTTTGAATGATAATGTGAGCTTATGCTTGTTTGTGAAGACAAGAACCAAGGCGTAGGAGCTAATAAACTAGTATTTAAAACAAGACCGTATATGCAGCAACTCCCTTTATTTTAAAATATAAATCATTGATCCCGGTAATTCTCACATTTTCTAAAATAATCATGTCGTTTGGAATACATTTATTAATATGTTTCAGAGATTGGGCTGTGTATAAAGGGCTGGGATTTTTTCCAGAGTAAATTATCTTATCTCCTCTTTTAATTTTCAAATCAAAATCAATAATCTTTAATTCCTGATAAAACTTTGAAGTAATATACGAAGGCACATAAATTTCAGGTCCTTTACGCAATAATCTTCTTGTGCCTGCATGTCCTCTTGCAACTATAATTACAGGATCCTGTAATATACCTGAAAATATTTCAACAGAATCTAAAACCAATTCCGAGTTTTTTTGAATGATGTAAAATTTAAGTAACCCAACTTTATTTGTCATTACTT
>JBEBHT010000104.1:0-11360 GCA_040081135.1 Lacibacter sp.
CAATTTATCTTTTTTAAAGGAGTGGCGTATATTTAAGTGTTGGTGGCAACTTAAAGACCTGTACTTTAAAAAAGCAGAAATGACAATTAACTCAATAAAATTATTCTTATTAATTTTTGTATCAGGTAACTTCCTTTCTTGTAATGGGCAAGTGAAATCTGAACACAAACAGACTGTAGCAGAAACTTTAGCAATCGGCAAAGTGGTAATTGAACTTGATATTCAAATTTGGAAAATATTTCAAGACTCAAAAGGAAAGTATTGGTTTGGAAGTAATGGAAAAGGTATCTATCATTTAGACGGAAACGAGTTGAAACTATTTACAACAGTAGACGGATTAGTGTACGATTCAATACGTGGTATTCAAGAAGATAAAGACGGAAATATATACATTGAAACACACAAAGGAATAAGCAAATTTGACGGAAAGCAATTCACTACTTTAAAGGCAATAAGATCGTCGTATAACCAATGGAAACTTGAACCGAATGACTTGTGGTTTGGTTTCTACAATGCAAACGATTTATATCGTTATGATGGTGATTCTCTTTTTGAATTAAAATTACCACGAAAAGATTTAGAAAAAGCGTTTGGAATTGACACGCTAATCAGCCCTTTTAATAGCAATAATCCTTATTCAGTTTATGGTATAAATAAAGACAAAGACGGAAATATTTGGTTTGGAACCTTTGTAGCAGGTGCTTTCCGATACGATGGAAAATCATTTTTGTGGTTTGATGAAAAAGAACTTTCTATACTTCCAGATGGCACTGCTGCCGGTGTGCGTTCAATCATTCAAGACAAAGACGGGTATTTTTGGTTGAGCAATTTTAAAAGCAAGTATAAAATTGTCTCGAACAATTTAAGCTATGAAAAGATCAAGGGTATTGAAAAAGACAAACCCAATTATTTCAATGCTGGATTAGTTGATAAAGATGGAAATTTATGGATGACTACTTATGGCGGTGGTGTTTGGAAATATGACGGAAAAAGGCTCACAAACCTTAACGTAAAAAAGGGTACCGAAAAAGTCTTGCTAATATCCATCTACCAAGACAATAACGGAATCATTTGGCTTGGAACAGATAACGACGGAGTTTACAAACAAAATGGAGATACTTTTGAAAAGTATGTACTAAAAAGATAATAAGCAGCCGCCCCACTGGCGCAGGTGTTCCGCAGGATCACCTGATACCATTTAGTTCTTCCCCGATTGTATCGGGGCATTTGAAATACAACTTCTGATTATTAGTTTTGGATGTGCATTAGTAATATTCATTCTCCGATGCAATCGGGGCAGATTTAATCGTCACAGGTGACCCGCTGTTGCGGAACACCTGCGCCAGTAAGAAACGGTGAGCCCGATGGTTATACTGCATACAGAAATCATTCAACTTCTTTGGCCCCGTTGCTAAGGTTTTTTACACAGTCACAATGCCTTGTTCATTATGCATAACCATTGCATTATTCCCGTTTAATTTATACTTTGTTACAAAACACTTCATGTATGAAATGAGCCATAAAAATTATCCCTGTCCGCCGGACAGGCACGATGATAATTTTTATGGCGAATAACATATGCCTAAAAAACAATAAAAATGAACATATGAAAAACAGAAAAGACAATGTTGTCCCCGATAAAATTGATATCAGGGACAGAATGTATCAACCCGCTGTTACAACAGCACCCCGCAAACAGTTTATTCAACAAATACAACTTCCCGTATTACATCAAAAAGAAACCAGCGCCTGTACCGGCTTTGCATTGGCCACGGTGGTGAATTATCTCGCACGAAAGATTGATCCGGTGAATAATCTGTCATTTACAGCATCACCATTTATGCTGTATTCAATGGCCCGCCGTTATGATGAATTTCCCGGCTATATAAAAGATGAAGGCTCCAGTTTAAGAGGTGCTATCAAAGGCTGGCATAAACATGGTGCCTGTGAAAATCGTTTCTGGAAAACGCTGGACATGCCCAAGCCTGATATTAAAGCTGAAGAAGGCGACTGGTGGCTCAATTCAGTGAACTATCCGTTGGGTGCTTATTACAGGGTGGAACCGAAAAGCATTGAAGACATGCATTGTGCCATCAACGACCTGGGTATTTTGTATGCAAGTGCTGTTTGTCATGCAGGTTGGGATGTTCCTGAAAAATCAGATCATCATCAGTTCCTGGAAATTCCGAATAGAAAAGTAAAAGAGAGTGATGGGGGTCATGCCTTTGTGATCGTTGGTTATAATCAAACAGGTTTTATTATTCAGAATTCCTGGGGCAAGGGTTGGGGAACCGGCGGTTATGCCGT
This sequence comes from Lacibacter sp., assembly GCA_040081135.1. Taxonomy (GTDB): domain Bacteria; phylum Bacteroidota; class Bacteroidia; order Chitinophagales; family Chitinophagaceae; genus Lacibacter. The sequence continues at coordinate 2,308 of JBEBHT010000104.1, forward strand.
GTTAAAGTATGAAGACTGGCAAGTGAATGCAATGGATTGCTGGGTAGCGCAAATGGGTGTTACCACCGATCTTCATTTGGCCATTGCCGGATCGGCTACACTGCGGCTGGATAAAAATAAAAAAGTAGAGATTGCTGCTGATTCCATTCTTAAAAAAAGAGAACTGGATCCGTTTATTATTGATATGGAAAACAATGGCCGATTGAGCAACTCCGGAGAGTACCGCACAACCGAAATGGATATTGAAGCGCTGGTAACGCAACACGCAGGCATTGCAAGAGAACGATGGGGATTAAAAAACAAACCGATGGATGTTGCTATTTATGCACATGGTGGTTTGGTGGGTGAAAAGTCTGCTGCGAATAGTTATGCTGTTTGGTGTAAAAAATTATATGATGCGCAGATATTTCCCATTATGCTGATGTGGGAAACTGATTTTTTTAATACGATAAAAAACATGATCGAAGATACGTTGCTTGATCAGGAACCACGAACCACAGGAGGTTTAATTGACAGGATCATCAATTGGAAAGATGAGAGGCTTGAAAGACTGGCTGCACCCCTTGGTATTAAAATATGGAAGGAGATGAAGGAAAATGCAAAGGCCATCAGCTATGAAAAAAACAGCGGCGGTCAGTTATTGTATAAATATGCAACATCAGCTAAAAGCGAGTTAAAGAGTCATGTTAATATTCATCTCATCGGGCACTCGGCAGGCAGTATTGTACACAGTCATTTGGTAGAAAAGTTGGTGAGTCTTGGCTGGAAGTTTAACACGGTTCATTTTATGGCACCTGCAGTTACCAATGAATTGTTTGATGTTACTATTCTTAAAGCCATTCAGAATAAAAAAGTAAGCAACTATTACCAGTATCATTTGAGTGATGATATTGAACTGAAAGATAATTGCTCCATCTATTCCAAATCACTGCTGTACCTTGTCTCTAACTCTTTTGAGCCGGGCAGGAAAACACCGGTTTTAGGAATGCAGAAGTTTTTTGAAAAACAAAGCAACTACCAACTGCCGAATATAAAATCCTATCATAGCCCGGGTGTATACACAAAAAGCACTTCACATGGAGGGTTTGATAATGATGTTGCTACAATCGACACGATCATTAAGAATATAAAAAAGTAGCAGGGTTGTAAAGGCTGTGTAGTTAGTGAATTAGTTGATAGTGAGGAGCCGATAGCCGATAGCCGGGAGTTGTGAGTCGTGAGTCGAAAGCAGCTGCACTCTGTTTTGCAGATAAATACTACCTTTTCCGTCGGCCCGGGGTCTGGCCTCCGACCCCGGGAGTGAGAACTTATTTAGAACTTATAACCTAAACAGGTTGATGATAAAAGATTTGCTGCAGTTGTTGAAATCCCGGGGTCGGCATTGGCATCATATATGGGTTTAAATTTTTTATAGCCAGACCCCAGGGCGACAGAAATCTCAAACGAACTAAGAATTACAATCGACCGGGTGACTAACAAATAATGGCCTTTTGACCTGTAACAATTCCAAAGCTCATTCGTATTAACACAATAAATTGAACTAAAATATGAAGACTGCGAATAATTTAGAAAACATCATGGTGAATGTGAAACTTAAACTATCAGCTTTATGGGTATCGGTTACACTCTGCTATCTGTACTGTGACTATTTTGAATTGTATGTCCCCAAAAAAGTAGAAGGAATAATTAATGGAGAAAATTTACTTGACAGCCCTTCAAAATTATTGGCTGCATCGGTTCTTTTGGCTATTCCGGCAGTGATGGTATTTTTATCAATTATATTAAAACCTGCAATTAACAAATGGGTGAACATTGCAGTGGGTTTGCTCTTCACAGCTATGATGATATTGATAGCTTTTACTTACAGCGAAGTCTGGTATACATTTTATCTATTCTATGCCATCTTAGAGAGTGTTATAACTGGGTTGATTGTTTGGTATGCATGGCGGTGGCCAAAGGTATAGACTAGTCAATTAGAATCCGTCGGCCAGGGGGTCTGGCCTCCGACCCCGGGAGTTAAAACTTATAACGTAAACGGGTTGATGATAAAAGACCTGCTGCAGTTTTAAACATGGATAAATAAAATTTGTATTGATGCAATAACAATACAAAAAGAGGAATAATAACAGGTTGTTTTCAATTTATTTTTTAATGACTGTGGCGTATATTTATGTGTTGCCTGCAAGCAATTGACACATAAATATAAAATATCAATGAAACTTTATATTCTATTCATCTTTTTTTCAGCGTCCTTTTATATTTCATACTCACAAACTACAGTTCCGGGTTATTATGTAACTAACAACAATGATAGTGTTGATACGCAAATAAAAATACCGAAATCACTTTTCGGAACAGACTTATCAAAACTTCTTTTGAAAGTAGAAATTGTTGATAGCATCAACGGGACAAAAAAATTTAAACCAAAAGATATAAAAGGTTTTGGATTTACATATAAAGAGAAACACTATCACTTTTTTTCAAAGCCTGCTATTACGGAAAGAAACGTAAGGTTTCTTCAGCCTTTCATTATTGGTCAGAAAACAAGTGTCTATTGGTTTCATACAGTAGATCAAAATGGGATACCCCTTGGTACATTTTATACTTTCGAAAAAGCAGACGGCACTTATACATTTTTTTCCACAGGCGAATTAAGCCTCAGCAGGTTTAGAGCCTCATTAAAAGAATTTTATAAAGACTATCCGGAAGTGCAACAATTAATTGATACAAAATTTCAGACCAAACCATCTCTTAAACATGACATTACAGAAATAGTGGAAGCTGTAAACAAATTATAAAACACAATCGCAGAATACGAAATATTTCTTCGGCCCGGAGTCTGTCCTCCGACCCCCGGGAGTTAGAACTTATAACCTAAACAGGTTGATGAAAAAAGACCTGCTGCAGTTGTTGAAATTCTCAACTATATTCAAATAATAAAAAAAAATTAAAAAAGTGCACCACAATTTAATTCAAACGTTAAACTATATTGTAACATTAAACCCGAATGAAATTGAATTTCTGAAAACTGCTTTTAAAGAATTTCAAATAAAGAAAGGCGATTATTTTCTTAAAGCAGGAGAGTTAAACAACAAATTGGGGTTTATTAATAAGGGACTGATACGATATTTCGTTTATAAGAATGAGGAAGAATCTACTTTGGAATTTAGTAAAGAAGGGGAATTTGTTGCGGAGTATCAAAGTTTAGTTCAAAAAAGTCAGTCTATTCAATGCGTACAGGCAATTGAAGACACAACTATGCTTGTAATGACAAGTGATGACTTGCAAATTCTTTATAGTAATTTCAGGAATGGAGACAAAATTGGACGTATGGTAATTGAACATAGATTTAATGTCCTGGTAAACCAATTAATGTCAATCTATATGCATAACCCAGACCAACGGTATTTGCATTTTATTAACACTTATCCAGAACTGGTACAACGGGTACCTCAATATCATATTGCTTCTTATGTTGGAGTAAAACCACAATCCTTAAGCAGGATAAGAAAAAGGTTTGCTCAATAGATTTATTAACCTGGGTGTATCAATGAGTTATTTTGTATTGAATACTTTTGTGTCAATCAGAATACTACTAAATATGAACAGGTTATTCATTTTGTTTTTCAGCTTACCGTTATTCATTTCCTGCAAAAAAAAGAATAAAACCCCTGACACTTTTACAGCAACAACTATTAGTTTGCCAACACACAAGTTGGTCAGTTTTTCTTCTGTTAAAAATACAAAATACCTCATTGTTTTTGAAACAGGTTTGGGAGATGACCATTCAATTTGGAATCAGAAAAACTTACCTGCAACTATAAGTGCCAAACAAGATGTTTTGATGTACGACAGAGCAGGTTATGGCAAATCAGAAAAAGGTCAGGCACCAAGAAACATTGCAAAGTTAAGTGGTGAATTGGACAGCATTATAAACAGGTATGCAAATGGCAGAAAAATAATACTTGTTGGACATTCTCTTGCTGGAATGATTATTAGAGATTATGCAATAAAAAATCCTGCAAAAATAGCAGGGATATTATTTATTGACCCTTCACACGAAACTTACAACAACCCAACACAAGCACAGGAAGACCTTATCTATAATACTTTCTTAAGTAGTAACGGTGCAAACTTTGGTGCAACAATGGAAGCAAGAGAGTTAATTGAAGATTCACAATATATGGCGACACTTCCTGATTTGCCAAATGTACCGGTAATAGTTCTTACAAGTATGAAAGTAGATGCTTCACACAATGTAACTGATAGACAAAATTGGTTTAATGCACATGAATTATTAAAAACCGGGATAACAGATTTTACACATATCTCAACGGCAAATTCAGGTCATTACATTTTTATTGAAGAACCCAATTTGGTGTTAGACAAATTGAATTTACTTATTTCAAAACTGCCATAGAAGCCCCCCCTCTGGAGCAGGTATTCTGCAAGACACCTGATACTGTAAAACAGAAAGTAAAAGCTGAATACAGGCTTACTGAAAAATCAGAACCCAAAATCCTCCACCTTTACTTTTTTTCCTTCTTTTTCTTCTGTTACTTTAGCCTGCAGGTGTACCGGGTTGCCCTCTACATAAATAGCCCGGAAGGGGCGTACCGGGCAGATATACTCGCAACCACCACAACCAACACAAAGTTCATTGTTGATGGTTGGTATAGTAAGTTTGCCTTTGTAAGGCTGCATGCTTACTGCCTGTGTGGGACAGTGTTCGGCGCATGCACCGCAGTTATTGCCATCAGTAACTACTACGCAATTTTCCTTTACAAATTTTACCAAACCTATCTGTATTGTTTTCTTTTCCTTTTCTGAAATTTCTACTATTGCTTTTGAAGGACAAATCTCAGAACATAAAGTGCAATGATAATTACAATATCCATGTTTGAAACTCATAGCAGGTTGCATCATACCAATGATGCCATACTCTGTAAATGTGGGTTGCAGCACTTGTGAAGGACATTTGCTTACACAGAGCTGGCAGGCGGTACAGGAATCATTAAACCTGTTTACATCCACCGAGCCTGGAGGTGTAATGGGATGCATTTTTTTGAAAGAAACATTGTGAGAGGTGTAAATCTCCTTAATCTTATTAACAGAATCTTTATCTCTTCCTGCAAATGCTTTTTGAAGAGTAGCCAGCCCAAGCAGGATAGAAGCGGAAAGAAATTTACGTTTTGTCGCATCATAACCATTCCTATCAGGTTCAATAGTGTGCGCCTTTTTAGGTGACAAACCGGAAAATTGATACGAAATGGCATTTCTCTTACATACCTCCACGCAATTAAAACAGGTAACACAACGGCTATAATCAATCTCTTTTGTTTTAGTATCAATACAGGATGCTTTACATCTCATTTCGCATAAACCACAACTATTGCAACCATCGTTACCAATCTTTATTTTAAAGAGTGAAAATTTGGCTAAGAAGCCAAGAACGGTGCCAACAGGACAGACAGTGTTGCAATACAAACGACCATATTTGTACGAGAGAAAACCTATTATCAATAAGGTGAATACGGCTATTACCAAAGAGCTGATACTTGCAATAAAAATATCCATTTCATAAAAACGATAATTATTGAAGTAATTACTTACAGCTGCCACCAGGTTGTTGATGGCTAAATAAACCGGTTTAAAAATGTTAGTGGCTATGCGTCCATATGCACTGTAAGGATCAAGAAGGTTGAGTACCAGATGAAAGCCGCCTGTAAATGCCAAAACTATCAGGGCTACAATTGACCAGCGCAGGATTCTTTGTTCTTTAAAATGAGGGTATTTCTTTTTACGGTGAAAACGTTTAGCTAACCAATCAGCCATATCCTGTAAAATACCCATTGGACATAGAGAAGAGCAATAAATTCTTCCAAATAAAAGCGTGATAACTACCAGGGAAATCAATACCAGCATATTCATTGCCAGTAATGCCGGTATAAATTGCCATCTCATCAATCCATGCAATTGTTGCGGCAGCAAATCAGCAAAGTCTAAAAAATAGAATGTAATTAAACTAAACAGGATCAGCGATATCACTATTCGAACTTTCTTCATTTCAAATCAATTATTAAAATCATTGCTCCATCAAAGGATCGGCGAAACGTTTTTAAATGGAATTGCATCCATCTGCCTTATATTTTTATACGTTTTATGTTTAACTTATCCAGTTGGGTGGTGCCTAATTTTAAAGCCTCGCCTTTACCAATATGCTCTACCATCTCAAGTGGCATTGCAGAAACCTGGTTAAAGAATTTGGTAGCGGCCGTATCCACTGCAATAATATCTGTGGAGATGAATAGCCCTTTCGATGTAACTACATCGCCTAATGATTTACCCTGTGGCCCGTTGGATTTCATCAAACGATAAGCATCTACCACATTGAGGGTGGGCCTTTTGTCCAGGGTGCTGCAGTCGGCAATACATTGTTGTAAATTATGGTTATGAAAAAACCTTCTGTCCCATACTATACCCATCAGGTTTTTCATAGCGATAGACATTTTTGCTCCTCCATGATTTTTTAAAATGGGCACGTTAATCCATACATCCGAATCAAGTATAGCCTTGTGAATTTTTGTAGTTTTAAGGGTTACTGCTCTGGGTAAATTAATTTCACGGTAATACGATTCATCGTGTCCGGGAATCATTTTTCCACCTGCTGCAATTACTGCATCCTCAATACCACTGTTCTTATAACATTTTCTCCAGTCGTCGCAGGTATGGTCAAATACAATTACTTCTTTTGCACCGGCTTTCAAACATTGTTTTATAATTTCACTTATCAACAGCGGGTTGGTATTGGCTGCCAGTTCCGGGTTTCTGTCCCATCCTATATTGGGTTTGATGGTTACTTTATTACCGGGTTTCACATACTTTCCTATGCCACCCATTTCAGTAATGGCTCTGCGAAACATTTGATCCGGTTCTCCTCCCATTACTGCCACCAGGTCATATCCAATAGCTCCGGCAGCAGATTTTGATGTTTGCGCCAGTACTTCGAAACCATCTACCATTTTCAGCGTGGAAGCGACACCTGTAAGTGCCACTGCTTTCAGAAAAAATCTTCTTTCCATTTGTTGTTTATTTATAAATGAATAATAGTTCTGATCGGTTTATGCAGCAATTGCCTCATTATTCATACTATCCAGGGGAAGCTGAAGCAGGTTTCATCAAATAGTGAATAATCCGCTTTGCCATTTACTGCAAAGGTTTTTACCAGTGCTGCCCCGGATAATAATTCTTTAGCATATTGCAAAGTGGCGCCCGTTTTTACACGGTCTTCAACCAGTAATATTGTTTTGCCGGTAATGTCAAAATGAATCTCTTCCATCAATTTAGGAGCATCGTATATAGGTTTTTGCTGTGCATTGCGAAAGCTTAGTTTCAGCAGTTCTATTCTTAGCTGTAAACGTTGATTAATTAATGCAGCCGGTATAATGCCGCCATTGGCAATAGGCACTATCAGGTCAAAAGTTTCTGCAAAATCCAACGTGCGGATTTTACCTGCTATTTCCTCCCATGATTTAGAATTCATAATCTGCCAGTTTTTTTAATAAAATCCAACCACCAAAAACCTGGATAAGCATACCTGGTATACCTATGGTAAGGTCCTGCATTGCTTTTGCAAAGCTTTGCGTGATACCCCATTCTACCAATGAACCTGCTATTTGATAGGCTAATACCACCATCAATAAATGGATAACAGAAACTTTTTTGAATGTGGTAGCTACATATGCAGCAGCTATGGCCAAAAGGCAGGATTTCAGCAGGATTACGGGTAATACTTCCATTGGCGGCATTCCTGTTAAAACTGAATTAAGCAATGGAGAACAGATGGCAGTGAGTAACCCTGCTTTAAGTCCGAATTTATAAGAAGCAATCAGCGTAAAAAAATAAACTGGTAAAAATATCAGTCCGCCAGAGGGGATAAGATGACACAATAGTGGCAATACCAGGTTGCCTGCTGCAAACAGGAATACAAACAGGTAAGTGCGTGTATCTAACCATTTCAGATTCAGGGGATGAAAAGTTGTTGTTGATGTCATAAGTGGGGCTTTTTTGTTGTTAATAATTTTTACATACTGCAGTAAAGAAACAGGGTAAGAGTTTTTGAATTAAATGCCTTTTTAAAAATAGGGTAATCGTTAGTTCACAAATATGACTGTCGTTATCATATTCAATGAATATTGTCATAAAATTATTTTTTAAGCAGTTACTGGTGTTCCGGGAAAATGATCCAACCCCTGTAATCCCTCTGGCACAGGTGTTCCGCAGGATCACCTGATGCCATTTAGTTCTTCCCCGATTGTATCGGGGCATTTGAAATACAACTGCTGAGTATTACTTTTAGATGTGCATTGGTGATATTGATTCCCCGATCTGATAGTTATCGGATCAATCGGGGCAGGTTTAACCGTCACAGGTTACCCGCTGTTGCGGAACACCTGCGCCAGTAAAGATTAATTGAACTGTGTTATGTAGTTTAGAAGTATGGCATAAGCGAGACGCTGGCGCCAATAAGGGACATAGTCATAAAAACAAAATAAACATGAGAAAGACAACGGTTCTGATTTTTGCAATTATTTTTTCTGTGATTGTTCGTGGACAAGAATCCACCTCATTCAGTTTGACATTTAACCATTTGGCTATTTCCGTTAAAGATGTCAATCGCTCTGCTGAGTTTTACAAAAATATTTTAAAACTTAAGGAAATTGAAAACCGTGCAAAGCTTGAAGGAATTAGATGGTTTTCTACTGGAGATGGCAAAGAGTTGCATCTTATTTCAATTATAAAAGAACCAATTGTCTTAAATAAAGCGATTCATATTGCATTTACAACTTCCAACTTTGACACCGTAATCAAAACACTGAATGAAATGAACATCACATATTCCGACTGGCCAGGGAACGTGAATAAAATCAACATTCGGGCAGACGGGGTAAAACAGATTTTTTTTCAAGACCCCGATGGTAATTGGATTGAAGTGAACAGTGCAGGACAAAAATAATATTTGAAGTTTTTACCTGGCTGCCTTTCTTCCCCTC
>JBEBHT010000507.1:0-2575 GCA_040081135.1 Lacibacter sp.
CAACAGACCTGGGTGAAATTAAAACAGTTTTTACTTCCTCAAAAAACTCAACGGTACTTGTTGGATATGTTTTTAAGTTAAATGGTAAGGAAATCACCGGAGTTTCAAGTACAGGCTGTTCTGACTCCAAGTATTACAGTTTTTTAAAGGAAAACCTAACTGCAAAGTCATTAACCGTTGCTTTTCAAAAAGATAACCCCAATAATTGTGAGATGCTTTTTAGTTCAAGAGACTATGAAGAATTTAAATTGCACGTTCCAGGCAGTCAAAAATTTATTGTCAAAATAATTGATAGTTTACTAAACAACAAATAGTTCTTGCTCATGTTGGCGTCCCCGCCAACATAAGCTAAAAAGACAAATATGCCTTTACAAAATTTCGACTCTCTATTAAGCTTTATAAAAATATACCATGAAAAATTTGGTATGTCATTAGCCGTGGCAATTAAAAATGACTTGAAATATAGAACTGTATCTCTGCCAATGACGCAGGCAATAGCAATTTATAGTTTAAGATATATGGTCAAGGAAAGAAGAGGATGGAAAGACCTTGTGGGATATAAGACATTATTAAAAAATTTGAAAGCAGCATCTGAAGACATATGTAAAATTCATATAGTTATTAGTGAATTTGAAGAAAAAGCCCAAATGATTTTTACAAATTCAGAAAAAACCATTTTGTATGGTGAGCTGATTAGTCCAAAACAAGATGTAAACATTTCCTTCCCGGCCGAGTGAATTAATAAGTACCTTCTCATTAAACGATTAACATAACACTAGTTAACCAGTGCTTTTAAACTTTTCAAAGGAAGTACTCTTACCTTTTTGCTTGCCGGTTTCGCTTTAGCTTTCGACCTGGTTTCTTTTGCAGGAATAGTAATTGAGGCAAGAATGCTATTTATTTCATTTATACAGGAGTTCTCCTGTGCCTCAGCAAGTATGATTGCTGTCTGGCTGCCGTCACACACCGTATAAAAACCTTCGGTGGTTGTTCCTTTGCCTGTTGTTTTAAAACCTGAAAAACTTATCCATCCATTATCTTCTGTTTTAATTGGAGAAGCTGTCTTAGTGCTGCCGGTCTTTGTTTTTAAAGCCCACAATTGTATAAACTTTTTTTCATCATTAACAAGAGTGTTTACCTGTTGAAACAGGGTTATTTTGCAACCACTGTTGTCATCGCCTTTTTTTACAAGTTCCAAATCATTCCCCGATTGACGGGCATACCAGCCCTGGGGCAAACTGTAACTGATTATGCCAAACTGAGATTGCGCATTCAGCAGGTAAACAGTGAACAAGCATAGGACAGACAGGAATATTTTTTTCATATTATGTTTGATTTAAAAATTACAGAACAAAAATGATGCGTTCAGTTTTATTAAAACATCCCTTAAAACAGGGAGTTTGGATCGGAACAGTTGTTGCTGTTTCCGTTCTTTTTTAAATTTACCCACCAGTTGGTATTGGCTCATATTAGAATATGTTGTAACTCGCAGTAAAATAGTTTCACATGAACAAGATTATCCTCCCTCTGCTTTTCCTTACCCTCGGCATCAGCACAACCAATTTTGCACAAAAGAAAAAACCTGCAGCCGTATCAGCTATTATGGGCGATGCAGGTGATAAAGAATCTAAAAACAACAGTGGTGGGGGCAATAAAGAACTCCGCATCATTTCAGCTGAGAAAGTAATGGAAATGAAAATTCCTGAAGGCGGTGCCAATGGTGCAGCCATTGTGTATCATCCAAAGGAAAAATTATACTATGCAGCACAGGCGGGTAATAAAATATTTCCCCTCGTGATCTTTGATAAAGATGGCGATGTGTTATCTGCAGAAGACCAGGCAACCCTGATTGATGTTAGAGGCTTATGGTATAATCCAAAAACAAAAAAGATCGGCGGTAACGGATACGATGCATTTGGATGGTTCACCTATGATCTCAACAAAAAAGGCTTACCTGAAACGATTGAGGTGTTTAAAGAAGGATCTTATCAGCCTGATAAAAACAGTGCAGGAGTATTGAACACAGAAGATAATGAAGTGCTGTTTCTAGATGGATTGAACATTACCTGCTACAATACGGACGGAACAGATAAACGGAAAACAATTCAGCTGCATATCGGCTCTATGAATTCAAAAGATGGTGTACAGACAACCACTACAGATTTTGAAAGTAATTACAATACACGTTCTCTTATTTACACCGGAACAAAAGGTGCGGAAATCGGTTTGCTGAACATTACCAAAAAGCAGGTTGAACTCTACGATATTAAAACCGGTTATATGAGCCAGATTGTTAAACTGCCTGTTGACTTTGAACTGGAAACTTATTTCAACTTTACGTTCTGTAATGATATTTACTGGGTGTTTAATAAACAGAGCCGGAAATGGATGGGGTATAAATAGGAGGGAGGAAGTAAGAAGCAGGAGGTAAGAAGTGGGCTAAGAGTTCGAAAGAGTGGAAGGAGATAAAGGAGGAGGAAGGAATTTGTAATTAGGAGTTGGGGAGAAGGGAAGGAGAGAATGAGAAATGAAGAATAAGGAATGAAAAACTGAGAAGTAATTTAGAAATAAGTAA
>JBEBHT010000105.1:0-11305 GCA_040081135.1 Lacibacter sp.
CATCATTTGCCCCATCGGCATTTTTGATACAATCGGATCTGCAACTAAGTTTCTTGGTGCAATTGGATAAGGTCCGTTTCCACCATTATAAATGGGGCCGTTTCCATCGAGTTTTGTTCCATGACAGATTCCGCAATTAATCATGTAAAGCCTTGCAGCTTCAGCCATGTTTGCTGAGTCTAATGCAGGTAAAGGATTAACGACCTGTTTTGATGCAACATAATTTGTAGTATCACCCACTTGATCCATTGCTATTGGAAATGCCGCAACACCTCCACGTTTAATTGTACCCGCAACAGGCGACGCATCATAATTAATTCCTGCCTGGTTCAGATAGCTATGGTCACTGTAAGTTTCTACCGCACGGCTGTAAGCCATATCGGGCATATAAATTTTACCTGTATCACGGCGTGGTCCATTGTTGCAGGAAGATGCCGCCAATACCGTTGTAACCAATCCAATTAAAATAATCTTTGTTGAACGCATTTCAATATGTTTATGCTGTAACGATTTCTTCTTTTTCAAACGCCTTTTTTGTTTTGTCGTAGCGACCCAGCCACCAGCCTGTTTCAGCTTCTTTTTCAAATATCTCCACTGCACCTGCACTCTGGAAAAACGCTTTCACCTCTTCGGCATTTGTTTTTTCAGTGATTTCAATGGGCATTACAAATAAATCATCTGTAGAACGGAGGTGAAAATGATCTTTCCGTACAAACGGTGCAAGCTGGCACAGATAGCAGAACGTAAGCACCATACCAACTGCAGCACACAATACCGTTAACTCAAACACAATCGGAATGAACGCAGGTAAAGGCAGATGCGGCTTACCACCAATATTCAAAGGCCAGTCTTTGGTAAATACCCAGCTCATGAATGTTAATGCAGTGGTTGTACCTGTCATTCCATAAATAAAACCGGCTGTGTGTAAACTGGTATCACGCAAACCCATTGCATGATCTAAACCATGAATAGGAAAAGGCGTGTACACGTCATGAATCTTGTAACCTGCCTTGCGGGTATTTTTTACCGCAGGGAACAGCGTTTTTTCATCATCAAAACAGCCGACTACGAATTTTTTTACAGACATATTTTTTAGCTTTTAGCTTTCAGCGTTTATTCAATTAATGTGCATGCACCTGTTCGTGTGCAAACTCTTCTACTGTTTGTGCTTCAATCGGATCCATCTGCTCCTTGTAACTTTCGCCATTTTTCTTGAGAATATGTTTGATCTCAGCAATGGCAATTACAGGGAAGTATTTGGAGAACAGGAAATAACAGGTAAAGAATAAACCAAACGATCCGAGATAGAAACCAACTTCCCAGATAGTTGGACGATAATATACACTCCAGGATGATGGTAAGTAATCACGGTACAATGATGATACAATGATTACAAAACGTTCGAACCACATACCAATATTTACCACCACACTCATTAAGAATGTGAAAGCAATATTGCGGCGGAGTTTTTTCACCCAAAACAGCTGTGGAGTAATTACGTTACAGGTCATCATTAACCAGTAGCTCCATCCGTAAGGACCGGCAATACGGTATTTGAAGAAGATATCCTGCTCGTATTTTACAGCACTGTACCAGGCCATGAACAACTCAGTTAAGTAAGCACAGCCAACAATAGAACCGGTTAATACAATAACCTTGTTCATATTTTCAATATGGCTGATCGTAATATAATCCTGTAGATTCATCACTTTGCGTGTAACCAGCATCAAGGTTTGCACCATAGCAAAACCGGAGAAGATGGCACCAGCAACGAAGTAAGGAGGGAAGATAGTAGTATGCCAGCCGGGAATAACTGAAGTGGCAAAGTCAAACGATACGATGGTGTGTACTGACAATACTAACGGGGTACTCAAACCGGCCAACACCAGTGATAAACTTTCATGACGCTGCCAGTGTTTGGTTGAACCTGTCCATCCGAAAGAAGCAACACCATAGAATGCTTTTGCCCATTTCTTTTTAGCACGGTCACGAAGTGTAGCCAAATCAGGTAACAAACCACTATACCAAAACAAAAGAGATACTGTAAAATAAGTAGAGATCGCAAATACGTCCCAGAGAAGTGGTGAGCTAAAATTCACCCATATAGGACCTCTTGTATTAGGATAAGGCATTACAAAGAAGGCCATCCACACACGACCCATATGCCAGATTGGAAACTGACCGGCACAAATAACCGCAAAGATGGTCATCGCTTCTGCCGCACGGTTTACACCTGTTCTCCATCCCTGCCGGAACAGCAACAGGATGGCAGAGATCAAAGTACCAGCGTGACCAATACCAACCCACCATACGAAGTTGGTGATGTCCCAACCCCAACCCACAGTCTTATTCAGGTTCCACATACCTGTACCATATACCACCTCTTTATAAAGACTCACAACACCAAACAACAGGAGAGCAACCGAAATAATGAAACCAATCCACCACAAACGTGATGGTGCAGCTTCCACCGGCTTACAAATATCCTCTGTAACATCGTGGTAGGTTTTGTGACCATCAACCAATGGTTCCCTAACCTGTGATTCGTACCTTAGTAATGACATACTTGTTTTCGCTTTTAGCTTTCAGCTATTCGCTGCAAGCTTTGGTTTTATGTTTTGTACTCAGCTTCAGTTTCTTTAATCATCTTCTGTTGCGTCGCACACTTCAACTTAACTTACTTCTATTCAGCAACTTTATTAATGAGCTGCTTCTGTTGTTGTTTCTTTTTTCTCTTCGTGCTTTTCTACATTTCCTTCTTCTTCATGATTACCAACCACACGCTCTGTATTTCTAACTCTTGCCATATAACTTACATTCGGCAATACGTGTAATTGTTCCAGTACATAATAAGTACGGTTCACTGCTTCTTTTGTACGTACAATGCGGATAGCACTTTCTTTATCATTCATATTACCAAACACAATCGCACTTGTAGGACATGCCTGCTGACAAGCTGTTTTAATATCGCTATCAACCATTGGACGGCTGTCTTTCTTCGCAGTAAGCTTTGCTTCCTGTAAACGCTGAACACAGAAAGAACATTTTTCAATGACACCACGGCTGCGGACAGTTACATCAGGATTCAACACCATACGTGTTAAATCTTCATTCATATCAAGAGTTACATCATTAATTCTTCCGCTTTCGATTAATGGATTCTGATTGTCTTTGAAACTATCTGCACCATTCCAGTCGTGCCAGTTAAAACGACGAACTTTATAAGGACAGTTGTTGGCACAATATCTTGTACCGATACAACGGTTATACGTCATCTGATTCAAACCTTCACTGCTGTGGTTGGTTGCTGCCACCGGACAAACGTTCTCACATGGAGCGTTATCACAGTGCTGGCAGAGCATTGGCTGGAACACCACATCAGGATTTTCCATATCACCACTGAAATAGCGGTCGATACGTAACCAATGCATATCATGGTATTTACCAACTTGATTTTTACCTACAACAGAAACATTGTTTTCTGCACTGCATGCTACCACACAGGCACCACAACCATTACAGGTATTGAGATCAATACTCATTCCCCATTTAATACCCGGCTTTTCATACACAGGGTAAAGTGTTCCTTCTTTTTCAAATTTTTCCAGATCCACACCACCATAATCTTTCAATTCTGCATAACGTTCGTTGAGAAAATGTTTGGGATCCTGTTTGATTTTTGTAAGACTTGTTTCCTTTACAACTTCCACACGGTTGCCATAGGTACCATGTGTCTGCATCTGAGCAATGTCATACATCGCATCTGTTTTCTCGATTGTTACATCGCCAACAGTATAATCATATGTCTGGCCGTTAAAGCCAACCATTGGATAAATATTTTTACCGGACCCGAATGCAGCTCTTCCTGTTTTCTTACTGCGGCCATAACCCGTTGCAATAGCAACAGTATTGTTATTTGTACCTGGAACAATAATCAATGGAAGTTCTATTGATTTACCTGCAGCAGTTATTTTCAAAACACGCTTTGGCGGGTTTACTTCATACTCATCCATTTCAGATGATGATTCATAACCAAACTGCTTAGCAGTTTCAGGAGAAATCACAGCATAGTTATCCCAGCAAGCTCTTGTAATAGGATCAGGCATTTCCTGCAACCATGGGTTGTTGGCCATTTTACCATCACCAATACTTACTTTCTGATAAATCACCAGTTCGTACTTGCCGGCTTTTTTGCTTTCACTTAATTTGGCAACAGCACCTGCTAATGCACCTCCATTAAATGTTGCACCTGCAACAACAGGAGTGGCTGGTTCAATTACACCATCTTCTAATGCTTTATCGAATGCTGACTGTCCACCGAGTTTAGTGATCCAGTAGTTCTTGAAATATGTTTCGTAATCAGTTACAGTACTTCCGCTCCACTTTAAGAGTGAAGTAGCAAATGATCTTGTTTTAAATAAAGGATGAATTGTGGGCTGAATAAAAGCAAGGTATCCTGCTTTTGCTTCTGCATCACCCCAGCTTTCCAGGTAATGATGATCAGGTAATACATAGTTGCAGAGTTCA
Organism: Lacibacter sp.; assembly: GCA_040081135.1. Lineage (GTDB taxonomy): Bacteria > Bacteroidota > Bacteroidia > Chitinophagales > Chitinophagaceae > Lacibacter. The sequence continues at coordinate 4,528 of JBEBHT010000105.1, forward strand.
GTTGTTTCATCTTCTCTTTCGTTAAAGGAAATTGATACAGCAACTTTCTTTAAACCATCTGCAAATTTTTTGCTGTCTCTGTAAGTATAAACAGGATTAGCGCCATGAATAAAGATAGCTCCAACGCTTCCTGCATTCATATCATTCACCAGCTGTTCAAAATCAGCATCAACCCCTTTACGGAAGTTAATTGTTGTACCGAAGTTGATGGTTTTACCATTGGCACCAATCTTATCGTTGATTGCATTTACAAGAATCTGTGCATTTACATCATTGCTTCCGCAAACCACAACTGCATTACCGCCAGCTGCGAGTAATTCTTTGGCTGCTGCTTCAGTACCTGCCGTTAAACGTTTATCGGTAATAGCAGGAGCTGTAACAGCACCGCCCAGTTTTGCATAAAGAGCTAACAATACAGCACCGAGTTCACTTGGTTTATGTGTGTAACGTTCATCAGCACTTGCACCCGTCATGCTGTACATACTTTCAAACTGAAGATGACGGCTCATGGTTGGGTTCTTCTCATCAATCTTTCTGCCTGCAGCAAACTGTTTTGCATATTCAATAGGACTGATCCATGTACCTAAGAAATCAGCACCAAAACTTACAATCACTTTTGCATTATCAAACTGATAAGAAGGAATGCTGCGTTTACCGAAAGAAACCTCGTTTGCCTGTAAAATACCACTGTAAGAAATGGCATCATAAGTTACATGCTTAAAGGTTGGATATTTTGCTTTAAACTCATCAATCACCGCCTGAACAGAAGGTGAATTGAGCGTTGAACTTAAGAGTACAATCTGTTTGCTGCCAACTGCCGCTAAAGCAGCTGCAATTTTTTTATCTACCGATTCGTAAGTAGGAGCTTCTTTAAAACCATCAGCTGATTTTTCCAATGGAAAACGGATACGGGCAGAATCATATAAACTCAACACAGAAGCCTGCACACGTTGAGTTGTTGCACCTTTGGCAAAACCCATTTCATTTCCTTCCAATTTAATAGGACGGCCATCTCTCACTTTTGCCAGCACAGGAACCACATCACCATCAAGTACAAACGTAGTTGCATAGTAATTGGCTACACCGGGAACAATATCAACAGGTTTGTTGAGGAAAGGAATTGCTTTCTTCACCGGAATTTCGCAACTGGCAGCCAAAGTAGCTGCTGCAGTACTGAAACCGAGATATTTTAAAAAGTCACGGCGGGGAGCTTTTGCTCCGCTGTCGTCCATTTCAAAGGGCAGATCCTCTTTAAATTCATTCTCCGCATCTGCATTGTATGCCTTTGTATTGTTCAGCTCTCCGAAACTTTGCCAATATTTTTTACTCATAATATGCTAATGTGCTGATTTGATAATGTGCTGATGAAAACCGTTAGGCTCTTTCTCTATTACTAACTAAATTAATAGTGACATTTCTGACATTCTGTTCCACCGATCTTTTCCACAGTTACGCTGTCCATTTTACCATTCTTGATATCATTATGGAACTTCTCGTACATGCTGTAAAAACCATTTTCTTTAAACTTCACATTGGTTGTACGGTGACAGTTGATACACCAGCCCATGCTCAGTGTACTGAACTGGAATACTTCGCCCATGTTCTGTATTTCACCATGACAGGTTTGACATTGTACACCGCCTGCTTTTGTATGCTGTGCGTGATTGAAATACACATGATCAGGAAGGCTGTGAATTTTGATCCACTCAATCGGTTTGCCGGCTGAAGTGTATTTGTTGGATGCGGGATCCCATCCTGAATATTTATATAATTTCTGAATTTCTGCAGTACCGTTTACTTCTGAACCATCTTCACGAATAATTTTTGGTCCTTTATATTCACTAACGGCCATGTGACAGTTCATACAAACATTCACACTTGGAATATTTGCATGCTTGCCTTCCATTGCGCTTCCATGGCAATACAAACAGTTTACCTGGTTAAGGCCTGCATGTACTTTATGTGAATAGTAAATAGGTTGTTCGGGCTGATAATTTGTTTGCCGGCCCAAACCAATTGCACCCTGCGCCAGGTAGTAACCAGCAACAATAAATAATACAATAGTGAGTGTGGCCATGTAAGCCTTATTCTTCCAGAAAGCAACGGGTTCACCACGAACAATACCATCTTTTTCGTCGGTTAATTTTTTCAGGTTGCTGTTAACCTGTAATAAGATGAGGGCTACAATAGCAAGTACCAGTGCAAGAATTCCGAAGAGAAGAGAGTTGTCTTCTGCTGGCTGATCTGCAGGTGTTGTTGGTCCGGGAGTTGGTGCAGGCGGGATGTTAATAAATGTGATGATGGCATCAATGTCAGCCTCTGCCAATCCCGGAAATGCGGTCATCATTACGCCGCTATACTCTTTAATTAAGTTGGCGGCATAAGGTTCAGTTTTAGCAAACCCTGCAGGATTGTGAACCCATGCATAAATCTTTTTGCGATCACTCCAGGGGCCACGTCCTTCAACACCAGCTAATGCGGGGCCGGTTAGTTTTTTATTAACAGCATGACAGGCTGCACAATTGGCCTGAAACAAAGCCTTGCCATCCTGCGCAAACAATTTATTACCAAATAATAAGAAAGCTAGTACCAAACAAACAGTAAAGGACCTGCGGAGTATTAATTTTGGTTGAGTCATAACGTTCTGGGACCGTATTGTGATTAGGAAGAATATCCGTGTATACAGGCTGCAAATTTAGGGGAGGATACTGACATAATATCCACAGTTCAAAAAATTTTTTTACTTAGTTGTGACTTGAGTATGAACCGATTGCTTCATTTCGTCTCCTTCCGATACATACTTCTGTAAGTTTCCAGTCATACTTTAGTTTTTTATATAATGCACCCTTGCCATACAAAGTTTTCACCCGACTTTTGCCCCCATGTTTGAAAAGCTACGTAAAAAATGGAATGTAAATGGCCTCCAGCTGCTGCTTATCTTATGTACGTTTGCTATTGGCGGAAGCCTTACTGGTTATGTTGGCCGCCGGCTGATGCATCTTCTTCAGATTGATGACGGTTGGTTTTTTCTGCCGGTATATGTTATATTATTAACACTGATATGGCCTGTAATGGTGTTGATTGTAAGTATTCCTTTGGGGCAATTCAGGTTTTTTACCGTTTATTTGAAAAAAATTGCAGCCCGGATGGGGCTGATGAAACAAAAAAATAATAAGCAGCCCTGATCTCCAAAAAACATATCGCCATTTTTGCTTCAGGTGCCGGGAGCAATGCCCAAAAGATTATTGAACATTTCAGAAATCACCCCTCTGTTATTATCTCCCTTATCGTTTGCAACAAACCCCAGGCAGGTGTGCTGAAGATTGCTGAAGAGCATGGCATTCCAACAATGTTGCTGGAAAAAGAGCAGTTCTTTCGGGGTGATGCCTATGTTGATGAATTGAAAACCCATCAAATTGACTTCATTGTTCTGGCCGGGTTTTTATGGAAAGTGCCGGTTACCCTCATCCGTGCTTTCCCGCAACATATTATTAATATACACCCTGCTTTACTACCCAATTATGGCGGCAAGGGTATGTACGGTCACTTTGTACACGAAGCCGTTATCAGCAATAAAGAAAAAGAAAGCGGTATCAGTATTCATTTTGTTGATGAGCTGTATGATCACGGGCAAGTTATCTTCCAGGCAAGATGTGAAGTAAAGCCGGAAGACAGTCCTGATACACTTGCCCAGCGGATTCATGGACTGGAACACAAACATTATGCAGCCGTTATAGAAAAACTGCTGGTTTCGTAAAACCTTCATAAAAAACTTTACTGTCACTTCTTTTCTCAACTTAAGGATTTATCATTGCAACAATTTTGAAAAAGTTACTTCTTTATATTGTTGTACTTCTGCTGGTTAAAACAGGCACTGCTCAAATTCAGCTCAGCGGAACTGTATATGACAGTACCAGGCGGAACTTGGTAATGGGTGTGCAGGTTATTTGTACCTGCGGTACCATGAGTTTTACCGACAGTGTTGGTAATTACAGTATTTATGTTGGTGAAAAGGATTCGATCTTCTTTTTCTTCAGCAACAAGCCCACTCAAAAATTTGCAGTAGCATCTATCAGAGATTTTTCAGCCTTTGATATTTCCATCAGCATGCATGTTCCCGGCCGTTACAAACAACTAAAGGAAATTATTGTGTATGGAAAAACCAGGCGGCAGGATTCAATTGAAAACCGTTTACAATACGACAAAGTGTTTAATACTGACAAAGGCGGAGTTCGCTTTACCGGTTCTAACCCGGAAGCAGGGATGAGTGCAGGTTTGGACCTTGACGCATTGATCAATGTGTTTCGTTTCAGAAGAAACAAGAGCATGGCCATGTTTCAGCAACGGCTGATTAAAGAAGAACAGGACCGTTATATTGATTACCGCTTTAATAAAACAATTGTTCAGCGGTTAACAAAACTTAAAGAAGGTCCGTTACTCGATGAATATATGCAATTGTACCGCCCGGAATATGAATTGCTGACACAGATCATAGATATTGAACTGTTCCTGTATATACAGGGAACTGCAAAACGATTTCTTGACAGGAAAGAAAGATGACCTTACATCTTTCGTTGGGGTGACGCAACAAAATAATAATTCAGCTTTTGATAATACTGTTCTTCAAATGCCTGTTTAGTGAATGGCGTTTTTACCTGCAGAAAATCTTTCATTAAAGAAATACCATACCCAAGCTGCATAAAGAATTCAAACAGATGGGCAGGTGTTGTGTTATACATATCTGTTCCGCCAATACCGCATTCAAATACAATAACCGGCTGATCTCTTTTAATCAATTCTTCTGCCCCTTTTAATACAGCCATTTCACCTCCTTCCACATCAATTTTAATAAAGTCGATTGTTTGATTGAGCGGAAGAATCACTGCATCAAGTGTATTTGTTTTTACAGTAATCGTTGTATCTGTTTCGTTCTTACGATCGTATTTTCTTTTTTTTATTCCGCTGTAAGAAGGATTACTCAACACATAGTTGAAAGCTGTTTCACCTGAAGTATCTGTTAAAGCAAGTTCAAATAATTTTACATGCTCATTACCTGCATATTTTGCTTTTAATCTTTTTTGCAAATCGGGAATTGGTTCAAAGCCAAAATGAAAACCACCGGGTGATTGCTGAATCAGCATATCAAGAATGGCTCCTTCATGTGTTCCCACATCAATTGTATTGCTGTTTGCTTTACAAACTTTCTGAATGATTTGCTTGGTTTCAGTATCATACTGCTGGTTCTTTGTAAAAACAATCGGCAGCTTTTTGATCAGGCGCTTCAGGTTCAGTAATATTCCGGCATTGAATAGCTGCGTCATAAATAAACAGTACAGGTTTCTTTTCAATTATCAGGTTGGCAAGATAACCCCTTTTTAAAGAGAAAGATTTACTTTGCTTCGAAATTCATTTAATCAATGCAATGGCTGAAGAAAATATACAACGCATTTTCCCGTCCCGGCAAACTGGCCCTGCTTGATTACGAGGTCTACCCGTCGCCTGTTTATTCAAAAGCTGCACCACATCAACAGTTGTTGAAGTTGATAGAAGAAAGAAAAGAACCTTATCAGCAATTACTCCAGCAGGCATTACAGTTAAAAGAATTTTTTCGCAGCATTCATACAAATGAATCAACTGCTTCAACAGCTCCAGTATGGAACAATCAATTTTTTCCCGGCCTTGATATGGTGATTCTTTATACAATCCTGTCTTCAGTAAAGCCAAAAAAATATCTGGAGATCGGCAGTGGCACAAGCACCAAACTTGCTGCAAAAGCAAAAGCAGAACAGCAGCTTTCTTGTTCCATTACCTGCATCGATCCGCATCCCCGAAAAGAAATAACGGATGTTGCTGATCATTGGTTCAATATTCCTCTGCAACAGGCGCCCCTTTCCTTGTTTGAACAGTTAGAAGAAAACGATGTGTTATTTTTTGACGGCTCCCATCTATTACATGCCAACAGTGATGTACAATGGTTTTTTATGGAAGTGCTACCAAGGTTAAAAAAAGGAGTGCTCATACAAATTCATGATATTTATCTTCCTTATGACTATCCGCAAAACATGTGCGGCCGTTTTTATGCAGAACAGTATATGCTTGCAACTGCTCTGTTATTCAACCCCGTTAAATTTGAAATTATTGCCCCTGTTTTTTATATGAGTGAAGACAAAGTCCTGAAACAAATTCTTGAACCTTTATGGAATGCATTGCCGGGAGTTGAAACACATGGCGGATCTTTCTGGCTGAGAATAAAAGCATAATTTTTTTAAACAGGAACATTTATCTTGTAACTGAAACTTAACCAACTGCACATGAGTATCCAGCTGCACAACGAATTAAAAAAAGAATTCCAGATAGAACGTTTGATTCTTTTCAGCGATGCTGTTTTTGCTATTGCCATTACCCTGCTTGTTATTGAAATTAAAGTTCCTGAAGTTGAAAAGGAGTTGATTTCAGATGCAGCCATCGGAAAAGGAATGGCGCATTTGATTCCACGTTTTGTTGGGTTCCTCATCAGCTTTCTGATCATTGGTTTATACTGGACAGTTCACCATAAAGTATTTGTATTTGTTGACAACTATACAAACAAGTTACTCTGGCTTAACCTGTTTTTCCTGTTCAGTATTGCACTGATGCCATTCAGTTCTGGGCTCTACGGTGAATATGCAAACCATGTTGAGTTGCTGTTTCCTTATGGATTTTATGTATTTAATATCTGCCTTACCGGGTTTTTCAACTTTCTTCTCTGGCGCTATATCAGCAATCCAAAAAGTGGTAT